>NZ_RZTO01000205.1:0-8442 GCF_003997225.1 Mesorhizobium sp. M2C.T.Ca.TU.002.02.1.1 | reverse complement strand
GGTCCCAACAACAGACTCTGTCGTGCCGGGTGTCGTCCATGAGAAGCGTAATCTTGTCCTGCGTGCTGCCTGCGACGGTTGCGATTGCCGCGCCGCTCGGATTGGTCGAAAAGGCTTTTGGCGCAGAACCGGACAAGCAGTTCTTCCACTCCGTCGAAGGCAGATGGGTCGGCCCCGGCGAGATCATCGCCGGCAAGTACAAGGGCACCAAATTCACCTGCGATTTCAACGGATCGACGCCTGCCAGCAAGCTCGGCATGACGCTTGACGGCGGCTGCAGGGTCGGCGTGTTCACGCAAAAGATGTCGGCCAGCGTCGAGCGCAAGGGCCGCGACGGTTACAGGGGCACCTTCATGGGCGGCTCGACCGAAAGCGGAATGGACATTGTCGGCGGCAATGTCGTCGATGCCCAGAAGGTCGTCTTCACCATCAACCGCAAGCAGTTGAACGGCGTCATGCAGGCGCGTGTGCCCGACGGCAATTCGATGACCGTGACAGTGGCCGTGCGCGTCAACGATCAGCTGGTGCCGGTGATCGGCATGAGCCTCAAGCGGATCGATTCCGTCGAAGTCGGCGCCATCGCCAAGAACTGATCCGTCGCGGCCTCGGCAGCCGCGCCCCACTCGCAAAGAAGACGGTTCAGGTCAAAGTTGGGAAATGGCAGGCCACTTTGCGGCCTGGACGATATTCCTTCAGTTCCGGCCGCTCGGAACGGCAGCGATCCGCCGCGATCGGGCATCGCGGATGGAAGCGGCATCCCGACGGGGGCTTGAGCGGGCTCGGCACGTCCCCGGTGAGGATGATGCGCTTGCGCGTGCCCGTGGGCGTCGTTTCGACGACGGGAACGGCCGAGATCAGCGCCTGACTGTAAGGATGGGCCGGTGTGGCGAACACCTCTTCCGCCGGTCCTTCCTCGACGATCGAGCCGAGATACATGACGGCGATGCGGGTCGAGACCTGGCGCACGACGGAAAGGTCGTGAGCGATGAAGATGTAGGTGAGCTTCAGCTTCTCCTGCAGGTCGGCGAGCAGGTTGACGATCTGGGCCTGCACCGACACGTCGAGCGCGGAGACGGGCTCGTCCAGCACGACAAGGTCGGGGTTCAACGCGATCGCCCGCGCGATACCGACGCGCTGGCGCTGGCCGCCCGAGAATTCGTGCGGATAGCGCATCACATGGTCCGGCAGCAGTCCGACCAGTTCGAACAGCTCCGCCACCCGCGCGGCGATCTCTTTGGCCGAAAGCTTGCCGTGGATGCGCAGCGGCTCGGCGACGAGATCGCCGACGCGCCGCCGCGGATTGAGCGAGGCCGATGGATCCTGGAAGACCATCTGCAGGCGCCGCCGCAGCGGCCTGAGCTCGGACAGCGACTTCGAGGTGATGTCGTCGCCCTCGAACAGAAGCTTGCCGTCGGTGATGTCGTAGAGCCGCACCAGGCAGCGCGCCAGCGTGGACTTGCCGCATCCGGATTCTCCCACGAGGCCTACCGTCTCGCCGCGCCGCACGGTCAGCGACACGTTGTCCACCGCATGGACGGTCCGCCTGCCCTCCGCGGAAAAACGAGTGCCGATCGAAAACCGTTTTGCCAGCGAGCGCGTCTCGAGGATCGGTCGGCCGGCGTCAATCATTGCTTCGCTCATGCCTGTGCCACCCGAAAACACGCGGCGGCATGCGGGCCGCTGCCGAGACCCGGCCTGCCCGCCTCGCAAGGCTCGTAACGGACCGGACAGCGCGGACCGAAGGCGCAGCCTTGCGGCAGCCGCAGCAGCGATGGCGGTGAACCCGGGATGGCCGGCAGGCGGCGCGGTTTCTGGCCGGTCAGCGGCGGGATCGAGCCGAGCAGCGCGCGCGTGTAAGGGTGCCGCGGATCGGAAAACAGCTCCGTGCGGGTGCCGCGCTCCACCACACGGCCGGCATACATGACCATGACGCGGTCGGCGAGCTCGGAGACAACGCCCATGTCGTGCGTGATGAAGACCACCGCCGACTTATGCTTCGCCCGCAATTTGCGCACGAGGTCGAGGATGCCGGCCTGCACCGTGACGTCGAGCGCGGTGGTCGGCTCGTCCGCCACCAGCAGCGCCGGATCGCAGGACAAGGCCATCGCGATCACCGCCCGCTGCCGCATGCCGCCGGAAAGCTGGTGCGGATAGCGCGACATCGCCTCGTGCGGATTTGGGAAGTTCACCTCCGCCAGCAGCTCCTCGACGCGCTCCATCGCCTTGGCCTTGCTGACACCGCGATGCGCGCGGATCTGTTCGGCGATCTGCCAGCCGATCGTGTAGACCGGCGTCAGCGCCGTCATCGGGTCCTGGAAGATCATCGCGATCTCGTTGCCGCGCAGGCGCCTGAGCTCGCGCGCCGGCAAGCCCACCAGCTCACGACCCTTGTAGCGGATCGAGCCTTCGATGGTGGCGTTCGGATCGGTGATAAGCCCCATGACAGCGAGCAGCGACACCGTCTTGCCCGAACCGGATTCGCCAACGACACCGAGGATCTCGCTCTCCTCTAGGTCGAAGGAAACGCCGTCGATGGCGCGCACCGGCCCGTCATGGGTGCGGAAGGACACTTTGAGATCGCGCACCGACAGGATCATGATGCCCTCAGGCGCGGATCGAGGAGGATATAGACGAAATCGACGACCGCGTTGGCGATCACCACGAACATCGACGCATACATGACCGTCGCCATGATCATCGGCAGATCGAGGTTCTGCAGCGCGTCATAAGTGAGCTTGCCGATGCCGTGCAGGCCGAACACGACCTCGGTGAGCAAGGCCGAGCCGCCGACCAGCGCGCCGAAGTCGAGGCCGAACAGGGTGACGAAGGCGATGAGCGAGGTGCGCAGCGCATGGCGGAACAGGATGCGGGTCTCCGACAGGCCCTTGGCGCGGGCGGTGCGGATATAATCTTCCTGCATGGATTCGATGATGGCCGCGCGCAGCACGCGCCCGTAGATGCCGATATAGAGGATGGCCAGCGTGATCCATGGGATGACCAGCGTCAGGAACCAGCCCTTGGGATCGTCGGAAAAGTTCTTGTAGCCGAGCGGCGGCACCCAGGAGAACGCCCAGCTGTCGTGATAGCGGCTCTGGGTGATCAGGTTCATCACCTCGCCCAGCCAGTAGACCGGCATGGAAATGCCGAGCAGGCCCAGCGCCATCAGGAGCTTGTCCAGCCAACTGTCGCGGGTGGCCGCCGCGACGATGCCGATGATGATGGAAACGACCACCCACAGGACCGCGGCCCCGAACACCAACGAAAGCGTGACGGGGATCGAATCCATGACGGCCGGCACCACTTTCCAGCCGCGATTGACGAAGGAGGTCAGGTCGCCGGTGACGAAGATCTTCTCCATCATGCGCGTGTATTGCACATAGAGCGGCTGGTCGAAGCCGAAGCTGTGGCGTACCGCCGCCAGCACCTCCGGCGAGGCGTTGCGGCCGGCGATGCGCGCGGCGGGGTCGGCGCCAGGCGTGGCGAAAAAGATCAGGAAGACGATGACCGAGATGCCGAACATCACGAACAGCATCTGACCGAAACGGCGAAGGATGGCGTAAAGCATCAGTCCCGCCCCAGCCTGACCTTGGAGCGCGGGTCGAGCGCATCGCGAAGACCGTCGCCGAAGACATTGAGCGCCATGACGGAAACGGCGATCGCCAGGCCGGGCACCAGCGCCACCAGCGGGCGTGTGTAGAGCAGCGCCTGGCCGTCCTGGATGATCGTGCCCCAGCTTGCGGCCGGCGGTTGCACGCCGATCGACAGGAAGGAGAGCGCCGATTCCGTCAGCATGTTCAGCGCCATCATCAGCGGCACGAAGACGATGAGCGTGGTGGTGATGTTGGGCAGGATGTCGCGCAGCAGGATGCGCCAGCCCGGCACGCCGAGATTGATCGCGGCGAGCACGAACTCGCTGTGGCGCAGCGCCAGGACCTGCCCGCGGATCGGCCGCGCGACATAGGGTATATAGACGATGCCTATGATGATGATCGGTAGCCATAGGCTGCCCGACTGGATCTCGATCGGCCCGATCGCGATGCCTTGCGCGATGGTGACGATGGAAAGCGAGATTGCGAGCAGGTAGATCGGGAATGCCCAGAGCACGTCCAGCAGGCGCGACAGCACCGTGTCGGTGATGCCGCCGAAATAGCCAGCGATCAGTCCCGCCAGCGTGCCGAAGATCAGCGTGAAGATGGTCGCGGCGCCGGCGATCAGCAGCGAGTTGAGCCCGCCATAGAGCAACCTCGCCATGACGTCCCGCCCCTGGCTGTCGGCGCCGAGGAAGTAGTTGCCGAGCCGCCAGGTCGGACCGATCGGCGTGTAGCCAAGTCCCAGTCCCTCGGTCGACTGTTCCATCACCGGAACGTCGGCGCCGTCAATCTGGATGACGGCGTCGAGCGTCGAGGCGAACGGATCCGTGCCCGCCCATTTCGCGTAGAGCGGCGCGCTGAAACAGGCGAGAACGATGATGAGGAACACGGCTAGGGACGCCATGGCGGCCCTGTCCGTTGCCAGCTTCGCAAACGCGACGGCCCAGGGCCCTCGCGTCTTGCGCGGCATGGCGGCGACTTGGCTGGACACGATGTGCCTTCCGCGGTTCGTTACTGCACTCAGGCCCCTTACTGCACCCAGGTCCCTACTGCACCCAGGACTGGGTGATAATCCAGTTGAACTGCGGGTTGAACTTGAAATTGCCGACGCGCTTGCTGACGAAATCAAGCCGCTTCGGCGTGAACAGACCGACCGCCGGCGCCTTGTCTGTGACCTGCTTGTCGATCGCGGCCCACAATTTGTCGGCCGCCTTCTGGTCGGTCACGCCAAGGTCCAGCGCCTTCTGCATCTCAGCATCGATGTCCTTGTCGCAGAAGCCGGAGATGTTGATCGAGGCGTCCGAGCCTTCGCGGAAGGATGCGCAGCTGAACAGGATGTTCAGGAAGTCCGACGCCGCGGGGTAGTCCTTGTACCACTGGGTGACGGACATCTGCACTTTGTTGTTGGTGTTCTGGATATAGGTGAACTGCAGGTTGGACGA
This sequence comes from Mesorhizobium sp. M2C.T.Ca.TU.002.02.1.1, assembly GCF_003997225.1. NCBI lineage: Bacteria > Pseudomonadati > Pseudomonadota > Alphaproteobacteria > Hyphomicrobiales > Phyllobacteriaceae > Mesorhizobium > Mesorhizobium sp. M2C.T.Ca.TU.002.02.1.1. The sequence continues at coordinate 3,410 of NZ_RZTO01000205.1, read as the reverse complement.
GATCGGCTTGACGTCGGCGACATAGCCGATGGTGGTCAGCACGCTCTGCAGATAGACGCCGATCGACCGCGAGATGGCGGTATCCTCGACGATGATGGTCACCTTCTGGCCCTTGGTGCCCGATTCCTCGACCATCTGCTTGGCCTTGTCGACGTCCGGAGCCGACCATTTGGCGCCAGGGTTCTTGGTGAAGGGGCAATAATCCTCATGCCCGGGGAAGTCCGGCGGCAGGACCTGACAGACCGGCGAGGCCAGCACCTTGCCGCCGAACAGCTTGACCAGCGTGTTGCGGTCGACAGCGTAAGCGACGGCCTGGCGGGCCTTTTCATTGTCGAATGGAGCCATGCGGGTGTTCAGCGGCGCGTACCACCAGGCCGAAAGCGGCGAGATGTGCAGCTGGTCCATGGACTTGCTGCCGAGTTCGCCAAGGCGGTCGCTGGGCAGCGCGTCGAACATCCAGTCCGCTTCGCCGTTCTGGATGGCCGTCACGGCCGCCTCTTCCGACAGGCCGAAATCATACTGCACGACATCCGGATATCCGTCGGGCTGGGCTTCCTCGCTCCACTGCTTGAAATTGGGGTTGCGGGAAACGGTCATGCCCTTGTTGGGGTCGAAGGCCGAGATCATGTAGGGGCCGGTGCTGGGGATCGGCTTGGAGCCCATATCCTCAGTCGGCGTGTCCGCCGGCAGGATCACGGCATGCGGCAAGGCAAGCTTGTAGAGGATTTCGGCGTCCGGCTTGGTGAGATTGAGGGTGATCGTGCCGGCCGCCTCGTCGGCGACGACACCGCCTTCCAGCGTGCAGCTCTTGGTGTCGGCCAGGCATTTGTCGGCGCCGACGATGCCGGCATAGAAGGTGCCTGAGGTCGGCCCGGAGACCTTGAAGATGCGCTGGAAGGAAGCGACGACGTCCTTCACGCCGAGGTCCTGGCCGTTGGAGAACTTGATGCCCTTGCGCAGCTTGAAGGTGAAGGTCTTGCCGTCATTGCTGACCGTGGGCATCGCCTCGGCCAGGTCGGGAACGATGCTGAAACCCTCGACGCCCTCGGCCTTGCGGAAGGCGACCAGGCCGTCATAGATCGGCTGGTACATCTGCCAGCCCTGGTCGGTGTAGTTGATGTGCGGATCGAGGGTGCCGGCAGCCGATCGGGCGAGCAGGCGGATGATGCCGCCACGGTGCTCCTTGAGATATTCGGCCTGCGCCGGAGCGAGCCATGAGCCGGCCAGCAATGAAGCGGCCGACGCCGCCAAAAGCAGTTTCTTCATGTCGTCATTCCCCTTTCAGTTGTCGTTGTCGTCCAGGAAGTCTCCCACCACCCGCATGCAGAGGTCCTGCTCCTCGACATGCGGCATGTGGCTGGAATGCTCGAATATCTGCCAGCGCGATCCCTTGATGCCGTCCTTGAAGGGCTGCACGGTCGCTGGCGTGGCTTCGTCATAACGGCCGGAGATGAGAAGTGTGGGAATCTCGATGGCCGGCAGGCGGTCGATGACGCTCCAGCTCTTCAGCGTGCCGATGACGTGGAACTCGTTCGGGCCGTTCATCACATTGTAGACGGTCGGATTGCGCACGATCTGGGCGAAAGTCTCCGTCACCTCCGGCGGAAACGGCACGACCCGGCAGACATGCCGTTCGTAGAACCGCATCGTCGCTTCCTGGTAGGCCGGATCGTCCGTCGTGCCGGCCTGTTCGTGCTTCGTCAGCGTCTCCTGCGCGTCCCTGGGCAGATCGGCGCGCAGCCGATTGGCCTCCTCGACCCAAAGCTTCATGGAAGCCGGCGAGTTGGCGATGGTCAGCGACTTCAGGCCCTTCGGCCGGGTCACGCCATATTCGGCGCCCAGCATGCCGCCCCAGCTCTGCCCGAGCACGTGGAAGCCGCCGCGGATGCCGAGATGGTCGACGAGGTTTTCCAGCTCATCGATGAAAAGCCGGGGCGTCCAGAAATCGGCGCCCTTTTCCGGCAACAAGGTGGAATTGCCGCAGCCCAATTGGTCGTAGTGGATGACGGCGCGGCCGCCTCGGGCAAGAAGCTTGTAGGCGTCGACGTAGTTATGCGCGGCGCCCGGCCCGCCATGCAGGATCACCACCGGAGCCTTGCCGGCATCGAGCTCGCCGCTGATCCGATACCAGGTTTCGTAGGCGCCGAAGCCGGCCCGCCCTTCCTTGCTGACGATCTCGGACGGCATCCCGGCTCCCTGTGTGGTTGAAGACATTCTCGTTGTCGCTTAGCTCGCCGCCCGCCCGGACTGCACCCACTCTTCCAGCATCTGCACGCCGAAGGCCGTGGCGCCTTCCCGGCCGAGCGGCCGGTCCTTGTCGGCCAGTTCCTTGCCGGCAATGTCGAGATGCACCCAGGGGCGGTCTTCGGTGAAATTGCGCAGGAAGGCGGCGGCATAGGGCGCGTCGCCGTCTTCCATGTCCTTGGCGTGGTGCCGGATATCGGCGAAGGGCGATTGCAGCCCCTCGTCGTAGGCACGGTCGAGCGGCAACTGCCAGAACCGCTCGCCGACCTTCTCGCCGGCCGCGATCATGCGCGAAGCAATGGTGTCGTCGGTGCTGAAAAGGCCGGCGAAGACCGAGCCCAGGCCCCGCATCACCGAATAGGTCAGCGTGGCCAGATCGACGATCACCGACGGGTTGAAGCGCGAAGCGGCGTAATAGAGGCAGTCGGCCAGGATCAGCCGCCCTTCCGCATCCGTGTCGAACACCTCCACGGTCTGCCCCGACGCCGTCGTGATGATGTCGCGCGGCTTGAGCGCGGTGCCCGACGGCATGTTCTCGGCGATGCCGAGCACGCCGACGGCATGCACCGGGCTGCCTTGCCGGGCGAGCGCGATCAACAGGCCGACCACGGCGGCGGCGCCGCCCATGTCGGCCTTCATGTCGAACATCTGCTCGCCGCGCTTGATGCACAGGCCGCCGGTGTCGAAGCAGACGCCCTTGCCGACGAAAGCCAGCGGCTGCGCCGGAGCGCCCCTGCCGCGATAGCGCAGGACGGCGACGCGCGGCGGTCGCGCCGAACCGGAACCGACGGCCAGGATCGCATTCATGCCGAGCTCCTTCAGCCGCGCTGCGTCGAGGATCTCGACATCGATGCCGGCCTCGCGCAGCGGCTCCAGATGATCGTGGAAATTGTCGGGGTGGAGATGGTTCGGCGGCAGGTTGACCAGCGTGCGCGCATATTCGACGCCGTCGGCGATGGCGTTGACCCGCGCCAGCGCCGCTTTCAGCTCCGCGCCGGCCGCGCCGATCATCTGCACCCGCAAGGTGCGGTCCGCGCCTGCCCCCTGACGCCGGTTGCGCATGTCGAAACGATAGCGCCGCAACCGCATGCCGAGCGCGACCCGCGCCAGGATTTCCGCTGCCGGAAGCTCGACACCCGCGAGCGGGTCCAGCACGAGGGTAGCCG
>NZ_RZTO01000204.1:0-8445 GCF_003997225.1 Mesorhizobium sp. M2C.T.Ca.TU.002.02.1.1 | reverse complement strand
CGTGATCCGCGAGGCCGCAAACCAAAGAAAAACAATGCCTTCAACGGCGAGAGAACGGGATCCTGCCGCCAGGCGAAGCAAAACATGGCTTTCGCAACCGCGTGACGGTTTGCGTGTTCAGGCTCGAGGCCTATGCTCCTGTCGGCAGCGGTCTTTTCATCCTCGTGAAGAGCGAAGCCGCGGCGGCCTTTTGCTCGGCATCCGTCGCCTCGATCCCCGACGCCTTCGCCAGCGCGCGCACACGACCCAGGCTGTTTTGCAGATGCTTGCGCATGGCTTGCCGGGCCTTGCCGCCGTCCTGTCTTTCGATGGCGTCGACGATGGCTTTATGCTCGCTGTGGATGCGCGCGTAGTAGCTGTCCTTGAGCGCCGGCTCGACCACGTAGCCGAGCTGGAAACGCGGCACGATCATCGGCCCGAGATAGGCGAGGAAGCCGTGGATGAATTCGTTGCGCGCCGCCTTGGCGATCGCGAGGTGGAAATCGTAGTCGTAATGAATCTGGACGGCGGCGGGGTCGGCGTGCCGGGCGTCGATGTCATCCATCATGACGCGGATATCACGGGCTTCCTTGTCGGTCCGCCGTTCCGCGCAGAGCCCCGCGGACTCCACTTCCACGCTCAGCCGCAATTCGAGCAAGGCGATGGTTTCCGGCAAGGTCCGCAGCGCCTCGTCCGGGATCGAGAAGTTGCGTGGAGCGGGTGTTTCGCTGACGAACATGCCGCGTCCCTGCTGCGGCACCACCATACCCTCCGAGCGCAGCCGCGCGACCGCCTCGCGCACCACGGTGCGGCTGACATCATATTCGGCGCAAAGCTCCGCCTCGGTCGGCAGTTGCGCGCCAGGCTGCAACTCACCGGAGCGGATTTTTTCGGCCAGGCTCTCCGCCACGACGGTGGAAAGCGGCTTGCGCTTCGTCATTCAGGTTCTTCCGTTCAAGTTCAGATTCGCGATGATGCCCGAACCGGCAGGACCATTCAAACCGCCGCTGTGACGATGAGTTCGACCAGCATGCCTGGCTTGGCCATCCGGCTTTCGCCGGAAGAGCGTGCCGGCGCATGCTCCTTCGGCATCCAGGCGTCCCAAACCGTGTTGACCTCGTCGAAATCGCGCACATCGTCCAGCCACATCTGGACATGCAGGATGCGGGTCTTGTCGGTGCCGGCCTTGGCGAGAAGCGCATCGATCTTGGCGAGAACCTCGCGCATCTGGTCGGCCGCGGACTGGCCCGGCCTCGCCACCTGGCCGGTGAGGTAGAGCGTGCCGTTGTGGATGACGCCGTGATGGATTCGGGTGTCGAAGTCGAAGCGCTGGATATCGCTCACGGTATGCCTCTCAGATTGCCGGCGTCTGCCGGATGGGATTGCCCTGCAGGTACTGCGCGTAGGGTGCCTGGACGAGCCAGCCGGCATCGACCGGAAGCGTGACGCCGGTGATCGAGGCGGCGCGGTCCGAGCAGAGGAACAAGGCTGCTTCGGCGACATCGCGCGGCTCGACGAAGCGGCGCAGCGCGGTCGTGGCCTGGATCGCTTCGGGCTTGCGTTCGCCCTTGGCGATCTTCGCCTTCAGTCCGTCCGACAACGTGTAGCCGGGCGCGACCGCATTGACGCGAACCCCGTGCGGGCCGAGCTCGGCGGCCAGCATCTGGGTGAGCGCCAGCACCGCATGCTTTCCCGGCGTGTAGGCCGGCAGCGACAGCGGCGCGAAGGAGGCGAGCGAGCCGACATTGAGGATCGCGCCGCGCCCGGCGGCCGACATCAGCCGGCCGAACACCTGGCAGCCAAGCAGGGTGCCGCGATAGTTGATGCGCCACATCTTTTCGTCTTCGTCGAGATCCTGGTCGAGCACATGCTTGCCGCTCTGCAGGATGCCGGCGCAGTTGACGACGACATGTGGCGTGCCGAACGTGTTCACGACGCCCGCCGCCAAGGCCTCGACCGAGACGGGATCGGCGACGTCGGTCTGGACGAAGAGGGCGCGCGGCGCGCCGCCGCGCTCGCAGGCATCGGCGGCTTCCTTGCCCCGGGCCGCATCGCGGCCGGCGACGACCACTTGATAGCCATCCTCGGCGAAGCGCTCGGCCATCGCGCGGCCGATGCCGGACGTGCCGCCGATGACGACGGCGGTCGATACGTCAGCCATTGCGGCGGTCCTTCCGCTCGATGTCGAAGAATTCGGCCATGGCCTCGACCTGGAAATCCATCATCGGGCGTCCCGGCTGGATGCGGCAGCCGATCTCCTTCGCCGCCTTGAGCAGCGGCGTCTCGGCCGGCTCCATGATGATGTCGACCACGGTCATGTTCGGCGTCAGCTTGCTCACGTCCATCGGCAGCGGATCGCCGGCCTTCAGCCCTGACGGCGTGGCGTTGATCGCCATGTCCATCCCGGACGGATCGGGCTGGCCGACCTCGATGCGGCAGTTGGGAAAAGTCTTGTTGACCAGCGAAGCGAGCTTTTGCGCGCGTTCCTTGTCGATATCGGTCAAACGGATTTCCGCCGCGCCTTCTTCGGCAAGGCAGTAAGTCAGCGATGCGCCCGCGCCGCCGGCACCGACCTGGAGGATGCGCCTGCCGGCGATCTGGTGCCCGCCCGCCTTCAGCCCCTCGATGAAGCCGACGCCGTCGAAATTGTCGGCATACCAGCTTCCGTCCGCCTGCCGGCGCACGGAGTTGGCGCTTTGCACACGCGAAGCGCGGTCATGGGCCGCCGCGCATTTGTGGTAGACCGGAACCTTGTAGGGCACCGAAATGATCACGCCGCGGATGTTTTCCGCCGCGGTGATGCCGGCCCAGAAAGTGTCGAAATCCTCCGGGCGGCAGCTCAACGGCACCATCAGGCTGTCGAGCCCCTTTTGCTCGAAGATCTCGTTGAAGATCCCGGGGCTCTTCGCATGGCCCACGGGATGGGCCAGCATGACGAAGACATCGGCCTTGCCGGTTCCGCGCATCGGTTATTCCTTTCCATTTGAGAGTTCGTGATCGCCCAGGATTTCGAGGGCCCGCACGAGCGACGAGTGATCCGCCTCCGCGCCGCCGGCTCGGGCCGAACACGCATTCATCAACTGCTGCGTTGTTGCCGTGCCCGGCAGGGCGACGCCGAGCGCTCGCGCGCTTTCCAGCGCAAGGTTGAGATCCTTCTGGTGCAGCCGGACGCGGAAGCCCGGCGCGAAGGTCCGTGCGATCATCCGCTCGCCATGCACGTCGAGCACGCGCGAGGAGGCGAAGCCGCCCATCAGCGCGCTGCGCACCTTGGCGGGATCGCAGCCGGCCTTGCTGGCGAAGACCAGCGCTTCGGCGACGGCCTCGATGTTGAGCGCGACGATGATCTGGTTGGCGATCTTGCAGGTCTGGCCGGCGCCGTTGTTCTCGCCGATCAATGTGATGTTCTTGCCGAGTTTCTCGAAGATCGGCCGCGCGCGCTCGAACTCGGCGGCCGGCCCGCCGACCATGATGGTGAGGCTGGCCGCCTTGGCGCCGACCTCGCCGCCGGAGACCGGCGCATCGAGATAGCCGGCGCCTGCTCCCCTGATCCTTGCCGCGAACCCGGCCGTGGCGATCGGGCTGATCGAGCTCATGTCGATGACCAGCTTGCCGGCTGAAATTCCCTCCAGCACGCCGTTCTGCCCGAACAGCACGCGCTCGACGTCGGGCGTATCGGGCAGCATGGTGATGACGATCTCGGACGCCCGCCCCACCTCGGCGGGAGAGGCGGCGACCGTTGCTTTCAGGTCGTTTGGAAGTGAGGAGCGATTGAGGACCGTGACGATCTGATGTCCGGCATCGGCGAGATGCCGCGCCATCGGAGCGCCCATGACGCCAAGTCCGATGAAGCCAATTTTCATACGCAACCTCCCGTACTTCGCCAGACCATCTTGCAGCTCGTCTAAGGCATATGATATAGGACATCATACAAATTTCAATCCATCTCTTCACGGCTGGAGACCGATCGCAAAATGCAGGAGCGCGTCAATTCGCTGAAGGCGGCCGTTCAGGCCGGCCGGGCTCATATCGGCATCTGGTGCTCGCTGGCCTCGGCGCTCACCACCGAGATCGTCGCGGGCTCCGGGACGGGCTGGCTGCTGATCGACGGCGAGCACAGCCCGAACGACCTGCGCAGCATCATGGCGCAGCTGCAGGTCGCGGCGGCGTTTCCCTGTGAGGCGGTCGTCCGCTTGCCATCCGACGATCCCAATCTGATGAAACAGGCGCTGGATGTCGGCGCCCGCAGCCTGATGATACCGAACGTGCGCACCGCCGAGCAGGCGCGCGCCATCGTCGCCGCGATGACCTATGCGCCGGGCGGCTTCCGCGGCTTCTCGGTCGGTCACCGCGCCAACGCGTTCGGCCGCATCGCCGGCTATCACGCCAAGGCGCGCGAGCAGCAGTTGCTGGCGGTGCAGATCGAGGACGAGACCGGTGTGGCCAATGCCGCCGAAATCGCCGCGGTGGACGGTGTCGACGTTCTCTTCGTCGGACCCGGCGACCTCTCCACCAATATGGGTTCGATGGGCAATCCGGGTGCGGACCATGTGCAGGAAGCGATATCGTCGGTGCGCACGGCCGCCGCCTCGGCAGGCAAGGCCAGCGGCATCCTGGCTCCCGTGAGGGCCGACGCCGACCGTTATCTCGCCGACGGCTTCACGATGGTGGCTGTCGGCTCCGACCTCGGCCTGCTGGCGCGGGGCTCGGACGCCTTGATCGCATCGTTCAACCAGTAGAGCGGAGTACAGAAATGGCGATCCCCCCTTACAAGGCCCCGGCGCGCAACGCCTATGACATCGTCATCGTCGGCGGCGCGGTCGTCGGTTCCTCGACGGCCTACTGGCTGAGCCAGGCGCTGGGCGACAAGGTCTCGATCCTCGTGGTCGAGCGCGACTCGAGCTACACTTTTTCTTCCACCGCGCTCTCAACCAGCGCGATCCGCCAGCAATATTCCAATCCGATCAATGTGAAGATCAGCCAGTTCGGCATCGAGATCATCCGTGGTTTTGCCGAGCGGATGGCGCCTTTCTACCCGAATGAGCCGGCGCCCGATCTCGGCTTCAAGGAGCACGGATATCTCTATTGCTGCTCGCCCGAGGGGGTGGACGCGGCGCGCGAACGGGTCGAGCTGCAGCGCAGCCTCGGCGCCCACACCGTCTTCCTTGAACCAGGCGCGTTGAAGGAACGTTTTCCGTGGCTCAATGTCGAGGATCTCGGCGGCGGCTCCTGGGGTTCGCGCGAAGAGGGCTGGTTCGATTCCATGGGCCTGCTGAACGGCTTCCGTCGTGCCGCGCGCGGCAGCGGCGTCGAATATATCGACAATGCCGTGACGGGATTGGACCTCGCCGATGGGCGGGTCGTCTCCGTCCGCCTTGCGACCGGCGAGACGGTTGCTTGCGGAACGCTCGTCAACGCGGCCGGTCCACGCGCGCAGCAGGTCGCCGCCATGGCCGGCCTTTCCATCCCCGTCGCGCCTTACAAGCGCTACAGCTTCGTTTTTGCCAGCGCCAATCCGATTCCGGGCCGGATGCCCAATGTCATCGATCTCTCCGGCACATTCGTGCGCCCGGAAGGCGAGCTCTTCCTCACCGGCAACACGCCGCAGGGTGACGGGCCGGCAGACTATGACGACTTCGAAATGCATTTCGAGGAATTCGACGACTATATCTGGCCGGCTCTCTGGCACCGCATCCCGGCCTTCGACGCGCTGAAGGTGCAGACGAGCTGGACCGGCCATTACGAATACAACATGCTCGACCACAACGGCATCGTCGGCTTTCACCCGGAGATCAAGAATTTCATGTTCGCCAACGGCTTCTCAGGCCACGGCCTGCAGCAGTCGCCGGCGGTCGGCCGTGCGGTGTCGGAGCTGATCGTCCATGGCGCCTTCCAGACGCTCGACCTGTCGCCCTTCTGCTATGAAAGGATCCCGCGCAACGAGCCGTTCCTGGAGGAAGCAGTGATCTAAAGCGCGTCGCGATCTTTCGGATTCGCTCCATGCGCTTAGGTTTTTGATTTTACGCATGTCTTCATCCCGAAACCGGTTCCCAGTTTCGGGAGACATGCTTTAGTGGGCTCGAGTGTTGGCTACCAACTATCTTGCTATCCCGGAACGGCGCGAAGGCCGATCAGCGACTTGCCTTCAGCAACTTGATGGTCCGGCCAATCCTTGGCGCCGCAATGGTTTGCCGGGCATGCGATCGCAAGCAGGCCGATGCGCCATAGTGTCGTGGTTTTAATCACCCCGTGCGTCTCTTTACGATCGCGGGCATGGCACTGAGCTGATTGACCATATGGCGAGGAATCCAGGTGACGCGATCACCGGAAAGTTCAACCTCGATATCTTTTTCAAGAAAGACATCCAGAAGAACCCGTATCAACATCACTCCCAGATGCCTTCCCGGGCAAATGTGGATGCCTTTGCCGAAGGTGGTCAGTCCAGCGTGGAGCCGGTTGATGTCGAAGCGTTCCGGGTCCGGAAACACCGACGGATCGTAATTGCCCGCCGCCCAGAGCATCGTCACGATGCTGCCTGCCGGTATTGTCTTGCCCCTGTATGTGAAGTCTTCGAGCGCGTATCTCTTCAGGAGGATGATCGGCGGTTCTATCCTCAGAGCCTCGGCGATCGCCTTGGCGGCAAGCTGTGGAGAGTTGCGAACTTGCGTCATGGCGTTCGGATCTCTTGCCAGGACGCAGAACGTATTGGCCGTGGCGAGCGCCGTCGTATGGAAGCCGTCGACCAGGTTGCCGGCGAGCAGTTGCCCAACGGATTTGGGCGCCACGCCCACCGCGAAGGGATCGTCGTCGCTGCGCAGCGTCGCGAGTTTTTCGGCTATTGCGGTTAGATCGGGATCCTTCGCCGCCAATCTGCGGGTCGCCACGTCGTCGAGTATCCGCGCATATTCGGCAAAGGCAAGATCGAGCGCCTGGAGATCGTCGGCATTGCGGCCTAGGCGGAAAAGTCTTGTCATCTCCCGCGTGCAAGCGCCGATCGTGTCTGCCTCGCTTTCCGTCAGATGAAGCAGCGAGCTCCAGAACGAGATCGTCAGCCTTTCAGCGATCGCGGATACGAAATCCAGCGGGCTGGAATGCTGGATCTGGTCAAGGACGGCGTGTGCCGCCTGGCGGCCCACCTTCTCGAGCACCGCGATCTGCTTCGGGCCAAGCCAGTCGATCAATATCTGCCGGGCAGGGCCGTGAAGCGGCGGATTGAAGGTGAAGACCTGGCTGGAGATGACGTCGGCGACGCCAGAACCGAGCCCCCTTGCAGGGCTGCCGTCACTGGTAAATCTTGCAGGATACAACTTGCCGATCGGCAGGTTGCCGATCTGCGGCGCCGTTCCGAATGCCTGCAGGTCTTCATGTCGAAAGACCACGAGCTGGTTCTGGTCGTTACGCAGGAACCGTGGCTCATCCAGTCTGAAAATGGTCCTGCAGAACTCACGGAAGTTGTCGCGGCCGCCCGAAAAACCCGCCTCGGCCAGGGAGGGCAGGTTCGCAATGTCCAGATGATCATTCATGGTTCGGTCTGCCTGTTAGGTCGATCGATGTGCATGGAACGGGCTGCTTGGCGCTGATGCCACTTGAAGGGATGCGCGTTCGTATGACAAGGTCCAACCAACACGATTTCCATTATTGGCAAAATTAAATCGAGGAACTGGGCGTGACGAAGAGAAATTTGCCGAAGGTGATGATCGTGACCGGAGGCGCTGCCGGTATTGGGGCTGCGATCGTCAAGCTGGCGATAGAGCAGGGCCACAAGGTCGCGATCGCGGACGTCGACATCGCCGCCGCAAGGCAACTGGCGGCGTCGCTCGGCGAAAGCGCGCTGCCCCTCGACCTCGACATATGTTCCGAAGCGCGTTGGAAGGCGGCGGTGGAGGCGACGTGCAGGCATTTCGGCCGGCTCGATGTTCTGGTGAACAATGCCGGCGTGGCACACCCGGGTCCGACCAGGGACGTGCCGCTGGAAGCGCATGAGCATACGCTGAGGGTAAATGCGCTGGGGCCGATGCTCGGAAGCCTTGCGGTCCTGCCCCATTTCCGGGCGCAGGGATCGGGCCACATCGCCACGGTCTGCTCGATGACGGCGTTTCTGACCCTGCCGGGGCTCGTCAGCTATGCAGCCTCGAAGCATGCGCTGCGCGCGATGCATCTCGGCCTGGCGTTGGAGGAGCGCGGCTCGCCCGTCGATTTCACGATCATCCACCCCGGCGCCACCGAAACGGCGATGCTCGAGATGGAAGCCGAGAAAGGGGTGACGGCAGCCTTTTCCCGCGAACCCGCGGCCCCCGAGGAGATCGCCGCAATCGTCTTGAAGGCGATACGCGACAAGAAGACGGAAGTTTGCATACCGGCAGCCCGCGGCCGCGTCGTAAAGGCGATCGGCGCCAATCCGCGCCGGCTTTTCGAGCTGGTCGAGAAAAACGAGCGGATCGGCGCGACGCAAGCATCGTCGCGCCGATC
>NZ_RZTO01000203.1:0-8464 GCF_003997225.1 Mesorhizobium sp. M2C.T.Ca.TU.002.02.1.1 | reverse complement strand
CAACGAGGTAAGGAGCAAAAAAGCAGCACGGCAAAATGGTCAGGACCTGGGTCGGCAAACTCCGTTGTCGTCATCGCGCTTCCAAAGCGCGCTAGAATGATTGGAACCGATCCGCGTAACCCCTGCGGGCCAGCGGTCATCAAATCGACCGCATCAAAGGCCGAATACATGACCGCTCCAGACTTGCGCCGTATCTGCTAATTGCCTCTTGCCTAAGAGGGGCCGTCCATACATGACGAAGGATAGGCTGGCGGGAAAGCACGCCCCCTCTGCCCTGCCGGGCATCTCCCCCGCAAGGGGGATTGGCCGTCACTACCGCCTTCGTCAATCATCTCCGGAATGGAAAGGGCCGGCGTACCGCCAGCCCTTCCTTGTCTATCACCGATATATCAGGCGTATCCAGCCTTAAGGCGGAACCTCAGCTGCAGCCAGATACCGTGGCGCCGCAGCCGCCTACCGCTCGTCCTTCAGCCGCCGGCAGAGCTCGTCGAGCTGCTCGAGCGAGCGGTAGTCGACCTTGAGCGTGCCGCCCTTGCCCTTGTGCTCGATGCTCACGATCATGCCGAGCGTGTCGGTCATCAGCTTCTCCAGCGCCAGCGTGTCGGGGTCCTTCTCCGGCGCGCTCGCGGCGGACTTCGCCTTGGCCGGCGTCGGACCGGCGGGCGTCTGTGCCAGCGCTTCGGCCTGGCGCACCGAAAGCCCCTCCTTGACGATTCGCTTGGCAAGCCCGGCCGGATCCTCGGCGGTGACCAGCGTGCGGGCGTGGCCGGCCGACAGGTCGCCATCGACCAGCATCGAATGGATGACGGGCGGCAGCTTCAGCAGACGCAACGTATTGGCGACATGGCTGCGGCTCTTGCCGATCACCTGGCCAAGATCGGCCTGGGTGTAGCCATGCTCGTCGATGAGTTGCTGGTAGCCTTGCGCCTCCTCGACCGGATTGAGGTCGGCGCGCTGCACGTTCTCGATGATCGCCAGCTCCAGAGCGGTGCGGTCGTTGACGTCGCGCACGATCAGCGGGATCTCGGTAAGACCCGCGCGCTGCGCCGCCCGCCAGCGCCGCTCGCCGGCGATGATCTCGTAGCGGCCGGGCTGCGAAGGCGATGGGCGCGCCACCACCGGCTGCACCACGCCATGCTCGCGGATCGACTGGGCAAGGTCGGTGAGTTCGGCATCGCCGAAATGCCGGCGCGGGTTCTTCGGGTTCGGGCTGACGAATTCGATCGGCACCTTGCCGTCCGCCGCCACCACCGCGCTCGGCTTTTCCGGCGCCGCCGGACGGTCGATTTCGCCGATCAGCGCCGCGAGGCCACGGCCCAGTCTTTTTCTTGATTGGTCTTCGCTCATTATAATGTCCAGATCGTTTCGGAATCGAATTGGCTGATTAACCAAAGCCCGCGGTTACCGACACTCAGGCGGCGCGCAGCTTGCGTTCGCGGCGGATCACCTCGGAGGCGAGCTGCAGATAGGCCTGGCTGCCCGAGCATTTCAGGTCATAGAGGATCGCCGGCTTGCCGTAGGACGGCGCCTCGGAAACCCGCACGTTGCGCGGGATGATCGTCTCGTACACCTTGTCGCCCATATGGGTGCGCACATCCTGCACCACCTGATTGGCGAGGTTGTTGCGCCCGTCATACATGGTGAGCACGATGCCCTGGATGGTGAGGTCCGGATTGATCGTATGGCGCACTTGCTCGACCGTCTCCAGCAACTGGCTGAGACCTTCCAGCGCGAAGAACTCACATTGCAGCGGCACAAGAACGGAATCGGCTGCCGCCATTGAATTCAAAGTCAAAAGATTGAGCGAGGGCGGACAGTCGATCAGCACATAGCCGAATGGCGCCGAGCGCTCGGTCGCGGCGCGCAGCGCATTGCGCAGCTTGAGCACGCGGTCGGGCGCGGAAGCGATCTCCATCTCGATGCCAAGCAGGTCGAGTGTCGAGGGAATGATCGATAAGCCCGGCACCGCGGTCGGCACTGCGGCCGCCTCCAACTCCAATTCGCCCGTCAAGACATCGTACGACGAGGTGGTGCGGTCCTTGCGGTCGATGCCGAGCCCGGTGCTGGCATTGCCCTGCGGATCGAGATCGACGATCAGCACGCGCTCGCCGATCGCGGCCAGCGCCGTGGCCAGATTGATGGCCGTCGTCGTCTTGCCGACGCCGCCCTTCTGGTTGGCGACAGTGATGATACGCGGTGCTGTGCTCATGGGCCTATGCCAGTAATTCATTGCTGTTTCGCCGGGCGCAAGTCGGTGATTTCAAGGATGACGCCATGTGGGTCGGTCATGCTCGAATGTTCTACCAGATCGAAGGCCCAGCGGTGAGTGCTTTCTTCCACCTCGGCCCGGTAATCCCGGCCTTTGTGGAAAAGCGCGCGCGCCCCCTTGGTCAGCCACGGCGCGGCCAGGTCGAGCAGGTCCGGCAGCGCCGCCAGCGCTCGCGCCGTGACGATTTCCGGCGCGGAAACAAGCGCATAACTGTCGTCTATGCGCTTGGCCAGGACGCGCGCAGGGAGGTTGAATTGGCCGATCACCGACTGCAGGAACGACGCCTTCTTGCGGTTGCTTTCGACGAGATCGATCGAGGCGCCGGGACGCTCGGCCAGCAGGAAGCCAAGCACCAAGCCGGGAAACCCGCCGCCCGAGCCGAGGTCGACCCATCGTATCGCGGCGGGCGCGATTCGCGCGAGCTGGGCGCTGTCCAGGATGTGGCGGCGCCAGACGTCGTCCAGCGTCGACGGCGCCGCCAGATTGATGCTGCGATTCCATTTCAGGAACAGCTGTTCGAAGGCTTGCAGCCGCTCGAATGTTTCACGTGAAACCGGACCCGCTGCTTTTTGCAGGTCCGCCCAGGCCTCGGCACTCACGCCACAGACCTTCGCGCGGCGAGCTCGGTATTGCGGACATGCGCGACGATGATCGCAAGCGCCGCCGGCGTCATGCCTTCCATCCGCTGCGCATCGGCGATCGAACGCGGCTGGCGCGTCTTCATCTTCTGCTTCAGCTCGTTCGAAAGTCCCGGCACATCGGAAAAGTCGATTGTCTCCGGGATGAGCCGCGACTCCTCATGCCTGATCTGCGCGACGTCGGCCTGCTGGCGATCAAGGTAAACCGAATATTTCGCTTCCGTTTCGAGCCGCTCGGCCGTCTTGGCGTCGAGCGCGGCAAAGCGGGGCTCGACGCGGGTGAGCCGGGCCATGTCGACGCCCGGATGCGCCAGGAGCTCGTAAGCCGAGCGGCGCACGCCGTCCTTGTTGATCTCCAGCCCGAGGCGCGCCGCCTCGTTCGGCGTCCAGGTGACCGACCTGGCCAAGGCGCGCGCCTCGTCAAGCTTCCGCGCCATCCCGCCAAAGCGCTGCAGCCGCTCCGACGACGCGATGCCGAGCTTGTCAGCCAGCGGCGTCAGCCGCTCATCGGCATTGTCAGCGCGCAGCGAAAGCCTGAACTCGGCGCGCGAGGTGAACATGCGATAGGGCTCGGCGATGCCACGGCTGGTGAGGTCATCGACCATCACGCCGATATAGGCTTCGGTGCGGCTGAGCACGACTTCGTCATCGCCACCTGCCTTGCGCGCAGCGTTGATGCCGGCGAGCAGGCCTTGCGCGCCGGCCTCTTCATAGCCCGTCGTGCCGTTGATCTGCCCGGCCAGGAACAAGCCGGCGACGCGCTTCGTCTCCAGCGTCGTCTTCAGCTCGCGCGGATCGACATGGTCATATTCGATCGCATAGCCGGGCTGTAGCATCGTCGCCCTTTCCAGCCCCGGAATGGTCTTCAGGATCTCGAGCTGCACCTCCTCCGGCAGCGAGGTCGAGATGCCGTTCGGATAGACGGTGTCGTCATCGAGCCCTTCCGGCTCGAGGAATATCTGATGGCCTTCGCGGTCGCCGAACTTGACGATCTTGTCTTCGATCGACGGACAATAGCGCGGCCCGACCCCTTCGATCGAGCCGGAATACATGGCCGAGCGGCCGAGATTGGCGCGGATCAGCTCATGCGTCGCCGGCATGGTGCGGGTGATGCCGCAATGAATCTGCGGATTGGCGATCGCATCGGTCATCAACGAGAACGGCACCGGATCCTCGTCCGCGGCTTGAGCGTCAAGCGCGGCCCAATCGATGGTGCGGCCGTCGAGGCGAGGGGGTGTTCCGGTCTTCAGACGCCCGAGCTTGAAACCCGCGCGGGCCATCGTCGCCGACAGGCCCATGCTTGCCTGCTCGTTCATGCGTCCGGCGACGATCTTCTTTTCGCCGATATGGATCAGGCCCCGCAGGAAGGTGCCGGTGGTCAGCACCACGGCGCCACAGGCAAGGCGACGATCGCCCGATATCTGAACGGCTGCGATCCGTCCGTCCGCGATTTCAAAGTCGAGAACCTCGCCTTCGATCACGTCGAGATTGTTCTGCTGCCGAATCGCTTCCTGCATCGCCAAGCGATAGAGCTTGCGGTCGGCCTGGGTGCGGGGGCCGCGCACGGCCGGACCCTTACGGCGGTTGAGCAGGCGGAACTGAATGCCGGCGGCATCGGCGATGCGGCCCATCAGCCCGTCCATGGCGTCGATCTCCCGCACGAGGTGGCCCTTGCCGAGCCCGCCGATCGCCGGGTTGCAGGACATGACCCCGATCGTGTCGAAGCGCAGCGTCACCAACGCGGTCCTGGCGCCGGCGCGCGCGGCCGCACTTGCCGCCTCGCATCCGGCATGGCCGCCGCCCACCACCACCACGTCATAGTGATCGGTCATTTTCCAAGAATCCACTTTCAGAGATGCGTTGACACATGTCCCTGCCACTTCGCACTGTCAAGGACGAAGACCAGACTCGTTTCACGTGAAACACGACCCGGCACGTCTGCATTAGTGTTTCACGTGAATCATGGCGGGAAGGGCGGCCCCGTGTTTCACGTGAATCACTTACCGATGCAGAACTGCGAAAAGATGACGTCGAGCAAGTCCTCGACATCGACCGCGCCGACGATGCGGCCAAGGCGCTCGGCGGCCAGCCGCAGCTCCTCGGCGCGCAACTCCTGACTTTGCCCCGACAAAGCCGCCCGCAGGAAGTCCGTTGCCTCCCTCAGCAGCTCGACGTGACGCAGCCTGGACGGCAGGACGTCGCCTGCCTCACCGACCGCGGCGGCGGCGCGGTCCCCGATCTCGGTCAGCAAGCGGTCCAGACCGCTGCCGTCCTTGGATGAGATCACCAGGTCGTACGTGCCGGCGCCGGCATCGGCGATATCCGACTTGGTTCCGATTCTCGCCAGCGGAACCCCGCCCGGCACATCCCCAACCGAAACCGGGTCGGCCATATCTTCCAGCAGCAGAACCAGATCCGCCCCTTCCGCCTTGGCGCGCGCCCGCTCGATCCCGATCGACTCGACCTTGCCCGCGGCGTCGCGCAGCCCGGCCGTATCGACAAGCCGCACCTTCAGCCCCTTGAGATCCATGACGACCTCGAGCAGATCGCGCGTCGTGCCCGGCTCGTCGGTGACGATCGCCGCCTCGCGCCGCGCCAAGGCATTGAACAGGCTGGACTTGCCCGCATTCGGCGCGCCGAGGATCACCACTTCGAAACCGTCCCGGATGATCTCCGCGGCCTTAAACCCTTCGATGTGCCGTTCGATCTCGCCGACCATCGCCGACACGTCCGACCAGACCGCCTCCGAAACGGAGCCCGGCACATCTTCTTCGTCGGCGAAGTCGATCTCCGCTTCGATCATGGCGCGCGCGTGGATAAGCCGACGGCGCCAGTTTGAGTAGAGTTCACTCTGCGCGCCCTCGGCGTTGCGAACCGCGAAGCGGCGCTGCGCCTCCGTCTCTGCATTGACCAGATCGGCCAGCGCTTCCGTCTCGACCAGATCCAGCCTGCCGTTGAGAAAGGCGCGCCGGGTGAATTCCCCGGGTTCGGCGTGCCTGACACCTTCAAAGCTGGTGATCGTCTCCAGCATCTTGGCCGCGACGGCGCGGCTGCCATGGACCTGGAACTCGGCGACGTCCTCGCCGGTGAAACTGCCGGGACCCGGAAAGAACAGCACAAGGCCATGATCGATGATCGCGCCATCGCACCCCTCGAGTCTGCGCAACGTGGTAAACCGATCCTTAACCGGCCCGGCAATTGTTTCGACCACGAATCGAGTCTGCGGGCCTGAAATGCGGATGACAGCTATACCAGCGGGCAGATGGCCGCTCGACAGGGCAACGATCGAATCCTTCTCATTCATTGGGGAAACCATTTGCCGGACCTGCCGAACCGCCCTAGCCTTTGTCATATCAAATCCAAAATGCAGAGCCGCCCATCGTGACCTTGCCCGCGCGAAACCTGCTTGCCGAAGAGGCCAGCCCCTATCTGCGGCAGCACAGCGACAATCCTGTCCATTGGCGAGGCTGGTCGCCGGCTGCCCTTGCCGAAGCGAAGGAGCTGGGGCGGCCAATCCTGCTCTCCATCGGCTACGCCGCCTGCCACTGGTGCCATGTCATGGCGCATGAAAGCTTTGAGAACGACACCGTCGCGGCCGTCATGAACCGGCTCTACGTGAATATCAAGGTCGATCGCGAGGAGCGGCCGGACATCGACCAGATCTATATGGCCGCGCTCCACGCCATGGGCGAGCAGGGCGGCTGGCCGCTCACCATGTTCCTGACGCCTGACGGCAAGCCCTTCTGGGGCGGCACCTATTTTCCGCGCGAAGCGCGTTATGGCAGGCCGGGCTTCATCCAGGTGCTGGAGGCGGTCGACAAGGCTTGGCGGGAAAAGCAGCAGAGCCTCGCCGAAAGCGCCGACGGGCTGACCGCCCATGTCGAGCAGCGCCTGGCTGGCGCAAAAGGCAGGGCGGTGCTCGACCGCGACGCGCTCGCCGATCTCAGCAACCGCATCGACGGCATGATCGACCGCGATCTCGGCGGGTTGAAGGGCGCGCCGAAATTCCCCAACGCGCCGTTCATGCACACGCTCTGGCTGTCCTGGCTGCGCGACGGCCAAGCCGCGCATCGCGACGCGGTGCTCATCAGCCTCGAAAAAATGCTCGCCGGCGGCATTTACGATCATGTCGGCGGCGGCCTCAGCCGCTATTCGACCGACGCCGAATGGCTAGTGCCGCATTTCGAAAAAATGCTTTACGACAACGCCCAGCTCATCCGCCTGTGCGACTGGGCCTATTCCGCGACCGGCAACGACTTGTTCCGGATACGAATCGAAGAGACCGTCGCCTGGCTGCTGCGGGAGATGCTGGTCGAAGGCGGCGCCTTCGCCGCCAGCCTGGACGCCGACAGCGACGGCGAGGAGGGGCTTTTCTACACGTGGAGCCGCGGGGAGGTCGAAACCGCGCTCGGCGACGCCGCGTCGACTTTCTTCCGCTATTTCGAGCTCGCCGCCCCGTATGGCTGGGAAGGCAAGCCTATCATCCGCCAGAACGAGGCGCAGCAAAGCCAGGGCATTGCCGACTATGGTCAGCTCGCGCCACTGAAAGCGAAGCTGCTCGCTGTCCGCGAACAACGGGTGAGGCCCGGCCGCGACGGCAAGGCGCTCACCGACTGGAAAGGGCTAATGATCACGGCGCTCGCCGAAGCGGGCCGCTCACTTGGCAGGCGCGACTGGGTCGGAGCGGCGGCAAAGGCTTTCGGCCATATCGTCGAGGCGAGCCAGAACGGCCGCCTGCCGCATTCCATGCTCGGCACGAAAAAACTGTTTCCGGCGCTGTCCAGCGACTACGCCGCCATGACCAACGCAGCGATCGCGCTGTTCGAAGCGACCGGCGATCCCGCCTATTCCGATCGCGCCAGGCACTTCATCCACGAGCTCGACCGCTGGCACCTGGACGGCGACAAGACCGGCTACTGGCTGACGGCATCGGACAGCGGCGATGTGCCGATCCGCATCCGCGGCGATGTGGATGAGGCGATCCCCTCGGCCACCAGCCAGGTCGTCGAGGCACTGGTTCGGCTGTCCTCGCTCACCGGCGATCTCGATCTTTGGGAAAAAGCTTGGACGACCGCCGAGCATGCCATGGGCCGCGCCGCGCAGCAGGCCTACGGCCAGGCCGCCATCGTCAACGCCTGCGCCTTGGCACTCGAACCGCTGAAGCTGGTGCTGGTCGATTCCCCAGAGAGTCCAAGCCTTGTTCCGGTTGCGAATCGGAATCCGGATCCGCGCCGGATCGACATTGTCGTGCCGGTCGGTTCGGAGGCGAATCGACCGCTTCTGCCGGGCGGCGTGCTGCCGCCGACGGACAAGTCAGGCGCGTGGTTATGCACCGGGCAGGTTTGTTTGCCCGTGGTGACGGATGCGGGAGAGTTGGAAGGGTTATTGAGGCGAAGCTAGGTTCGCAGAGCACATTGTCAGCGGAGGCCGAGACCCTGTTTCTTCGTCATCCTCGGGCTTGACCCGAGGATCCATGCCGTGACGCTCGCCGAAGAACGCAGCGGTGCAGAATTCTGTACCGCTGCAAAGCTTGAAGGTAACGGCATGGATTCTAGGG
>NZ_RZTO01000202.1:0-8467 GCF_003997225.1 Mesorhizobium sp. M2C.T.Ca.TU.002.02.1.1 | reverse complement strand
GCCCGAATAGGTGAAGCCGTGCCCGAAGACGCCGTTGCGGTGCCCCTCGTCGGCTATCGCCTGATAGAGCGCGTCAGACACGACCACCGCCGCGATCGGCAGGTAGCCCGAGGACAGGCCCTTGGCGACCGAGAACATATCGGGCTTGAAGCCGAAAGTCTGGCTGCCGAACCAGTTGCCGGTACGGCCGAAGCCGCAGACCACTTCGTCGGCCAGGAGCAGGATGTCGTGCTTGTCGAGCAGTTGGCGCAGTTTCGGAAAATAACCCGTCGGCGGCACGATGACACCGCCCGCCCCCATCACCGGCTCTGCGATCATCGCGGCGATCGTGTCGGGGCCGGCGGCAAGGATCATCGCCTCCAGCTCGGCGATCAGCCGGTCGGCGAACACCTGCTCGCTCTCGCCCTCCTGCCCTTCGCGGTAGAAATGCGGCTTGCCGGCATAAAGGATGTCGTCGGTGTTCATGCCGAACGAGCGGTGCATATGCGGCAGGCCGCTCAGCACCGCGCCCATCACCGTGCTGCCATGGAAGGCGCCGTTGCGGCTGATGATGCGCCGCTTCTCCGGCTTGCCGCGCGCCGCCTGATAGTACCAGGCGAGCTTGATCATGGAATCGTTGGCTTCCGATCCGGAATTGGCGAGGAATATCTTGCACGATGAAATCGGAGAGACCGCCGCGAGCTGTTCGATCAGATCGATGCAAGGCTCGTTCGAACGATGGTTGAAGGTGTGGTAGTTGGCGAGCTTGGCGAATTGGGCGGCCGCGGCTGCGGCCAGCCTCTGATCGTTGAACCCGAGCGATGCCGTCCATAGCCCGGCCATGCCTTCGATATAGCGGTTTCCGGCATCGTCGCGCACATAGACGCCGTCGCCGCCGGAGACGATCAACGGCCCGTCCTGCTCGTGCCGTCGCGGGTCCGTCTGCGAATGCAGATGCAGGCTCATGTCGATGGCCCGGGCCGAATTGTGCAGCATTTCCTGTTCCCTAGGGCGAATGATTGTTCTTGCGGCTCAACCAAATATCTTATAACTTATAAGTTGTCGAGGGTCAGATAAACGGAAATGGAGGAGATCGACCATGGCGTCCTCAGGCGCGAGCCGGTGGCCGAGCAACAGCGGCAATGACGGGATATCGGACGAACAGGCTGCCCGCCTGCGCGAGCGCGCGCGCTTCGTGCGGCTGGAAACGATCAGGCTGATTTCGATCGCCAAGGTCGGCCACTACTCGTCGGTCTTCTCCTGCGCCGAGATCTTCTCGACGCTCTACTACGACACGATGCGGCTGCGCCGCGGCGAGCCGGGCTGGCCTGATCGCGATCGCTTCCTGATGGGCAAGGGCCATGCGGCGGTCGGCCAGTTCCCGATCCTCGCCGACCTCGACTTCTTCGACCGCTCCTGGCTCGACGACTACACCCGCCTCGGCAGCCCGCTTGGCGATCACCCCGATATGCGCAAGGTGCCCGGCGTCGATTTCAGCTCCGGCTCGATCGGCCATGCCCTCTCCAATGGCGTCGGCATGGCGCTCGGCGGCCGCTTCCACGGAAAGGACTTCAACGTCTTCGTCCTGCTCGGCGATGGCGAGATGCAGGAAGGACAGGTATGGGAGGCCGCCATCAGCGCCGCCACCCATCGGCTGGGCAAGCTCGTCGCGATCGTCGATCGCAACGGCTACCAGCTCGACGGCAAGGTCGACGACGTCGCCGCGGTCGAGCCGCTCGACGAAAAGTGGCGCGCCTTCGGCTGGGAGGTGCATGAGGTCGATGGCCACGACGTCGTCGCGCTCGCCAACCTGCTGCGCAAGGTCAAGGCCGATACCGGCCGCGAAAAACCCTGCTGCATCATCGCCAGAACGGTCAAGGGCAAGGGCATCGACTATATGGAAACCGAACCCGGCTGGCACCTCGGCTATCTCGCGCCGGAAGACGAAGCACGCGCCCGCGACATGATCCTTGAAGGTGCGCAATGAGCGCGGCCCTGCATCCCGACAGCTGGCAGTACCGCGAACTCAACAAGCGTGCGCCCTCGCTCGCAACGCTGGCCGACACGCTGATCGAGCTTGCCGAGGCCGGTCATCCGGTCGTTGCCGGCACCGCCGACCTGCAGCACTCCAACGGCCTCGTCGGCTTCGCACGCCGCTTCCCGGAGCGCTTCACGCAGTTCGGCATCTCCGAGCAGAACATGGTCTCGGCCGCGGCCGGCATGGCCACCACCGGCGTCATGCCCTATGTCGCCACCTTCGCCTCCTTCCTGGCGCTGCTGTGCTGCGAGCAGATTCGCATGGACGTCGCCTATTGCGCGCAACCGGTCCGCCTGA
This sequence comes from Mesorhizobium sp. M2C.T.Ca.TU.002.02.1.1, assembly GCF_003997225.1. Lineage (NCBI taxonomy): Bacteria > Pseudomonadati > Pseudomonadota > Alphaproteobacteria > Hyphomicrobiales > Phyllobacteriaceae > Mesorhizobium > Mesorhizobium sp. M2C.T.Ca.TU.002.02.1.1. Next base: position 6,153 of record NZ_RZTO01000202.1, on the reverse strand, counting down.
TCGGCCATCACACCGGCATCTCGCTCGGCTTCTACGGCACCTCGCATCACGCGACGGAAGACATCGCCATCATGCGCTCGATCGCCGACCTCACTGTCGTCTCGCCCGCGGACGGCCCGCAATTCGCCGCGGCGCTGCGCGCTTCCGTCAATCATCCAGAGCCGATCTATTTCCGCATCTCGCGCGGCCACGATCCGGCCGTCTATGGCAAGGACGCCCCGTTTGAATTCGGCAAGGCGGTGGTTCACGGCATCGGCAACGACATCACCATCATTGCCTGCGGCATGGCGGTACACTCGGCCAAGCAGGCGATGGAGGCCTTGAACGGCAAGGGCCACTCCGTCGGCCTCATAGACATGCACACGATCAAGCCGCTCGACCGCGCGGCGGTGATGGCGGCGGCGTGCAAGTCGCGCATCATCCTCACCGTCGAGGAACACAATATCCTTGGCGGTCTGGGCGGCGCGGTCGCCGAAGTGCTGGCCGAGGAAGGCGGCGGCGCACGGCTCGTCCGGCACGGCATCAAGGATGAGTACAGCCTCATCGCGCCGCCGACCCATCTCTACCGTCACTACAAGCTCGATGCGGCGGGCGTCGAAAGCGTCGCGCAATCCTTGCTTGCTTAGCAGGCACAGCAATACAGTGAAGGAAAAAGCGTCTATTGGTTATATCTTGTAGAATCACCGCCGGCAGAAGACGCCACACAACAATGCCGAGGAGACCTTTGCCGTGAACATTCAGCCGCTCGAGCAAGGCAACCTTTCCGCGCGCGCCTATGTCGCCCTTCGCGAAGGGTTGATCGCGGGGCAGTTCCGGCCGGGGCAGCGCCTGGTGATGCAGGATCTCGCCGACCAGCTCGGCACCAGCGTCACCCCTGCCCGCGAGGCCTGCCTGCGGCTGGTCAGCGAGCGCGGCCTGGAGCTGCGCTCGGGCCGTTTCGTCACCGTGCCGGCGCTGACGCTGGCGCGCTACATGGAGGTGCGCACCATAAGGCTGTCGCTGGAAGGCCTTGCCGCCGGGCTCGCCGCGCAGAACGCGACCAAGGAAGACATCGAAAAGCTGACCGCCATCCAGAAAGTCTTCGAGAAGGCGGACCGGGCCGGCGATCCGGAGCTCTCATTCCGCTACAACCGCGACTTCCATTTCACCGTCTACCGGCTCTCCGGCATGGAGATGCTGGTCGCCCATATCGAGAGCCTGTGGGTTTCGATGGGGCCGATGCTGACTGTCTTCTTCAAGGAAGGCGAGCACAAATATGTCGGCGCCGCCGAGCATCTGACGGTGATCGAGGGCTTGCGCGAGAAGAATTCGGAAAAGGCGCGCGCCGCCATGGAGCGGGACCTCATCCTGGGCGGCGAGGATTTCCTGCGCTTCCTGCAGGGACACGAAGGCTTCGTCGCGCCGTAACCTTTCTCAGGTCTATAGCCGCGCGACCGCTGCCAGAGCCTCGTCCGTCACCGCCAGCGCCTGGTCGATATCGGCCTCCTGGTGGGCAGCCGACAGGAACAGCGTGTGCGCCGGATGCAGGTAGACGCCACGGGCGAGCGCTTCCAGGCAGAACGTGTCGCCGAGCTTGCGATCGACATCGTTCTCGAACAAAAGCACCGGCATCTGCACCGGCCCGCTTTGCCGCAAGGGCACGCCGTGCTTCCGCGCCTGCGCGTCGAGACCGTCGCGGAGGCGCTGGCCCATGGCCCGCATATGCGCCACGGCATCGACTGCGCTGAGCTTCCGGATCGTTGCGATCGCGGCCGCCATCGATACGCCGGCGGTCCAGAAGGAGCCGGTGGTGAAGATGCGTGTCGCGCCTTCGCGGAAGCGGTCGTTGCCGGTGACGGCGGCCAGCGCATGGCCGTTGGCGATCGCCTTGCTCCACGCGGCCATGTCGGGCCGCACGCCGACCGTTTCCCAGCTGCCACCCATAGCGAGGCGAAAGCCGGCTCGCACGTCGTCGACGATCAGCGCGGCATCGGCGCTGTCGGCGAGCGCGCGGGCCTTTCGCGCGAACGCCACGGTCGGCAATTCATGCGGCTTGCCAAGGTCGTGCTTGAAGGCCGAGACCAGTATCGCGGCGAGATCGCCTTTGCACAACTCGGCCGCGGCCTCGAGACTCTCGACATCGTTGTAGTTGTAATAGACCAGATGCGCGCGGTCTTCCTCGGTAACGCCCGCAACCGATGGCGAGCACCACGGAATGGCGCCGTGATAGGCGCCGCGCGCGACCAGGATCTTGCGGCGCCCGGTGCCCGCGCGAGCGATCGTCAAGCAGGCGGTCGTGGCGTCGGTGCCGTTCTTGGAGAACATCGCCCAATCGGCATGCGGAACGGTCTCGACCATCAGTTCCGCCAATTCGACGAGCCGTTCGCTCGGCCCGTTCATCGCATCGCCAAGCGCGCGCTGCCTGTCGGCCGCCGCCTCGACGTCGGCATCGCCATAGCCCAGGATCATCGGCCCCCAGCCGCAGAGGAAATCGATATACTCGCGGCCGTCCGCGTCCCAGGTCCGGCACCCTTGCGCCCGGGAGAAATATTGCGGATAGCCGGCCGGCAGACGCGGTGCATTCTGATGCCCCCACATGCCGCCGGGGATGACGCGCTTTGCCCGGGCGCGCAAGGCGCCGTCGATGCTCTTTGAATGCTGGTCCATGGAAAGATGCCCCCGTCTGGCGTCGTTCCGCCCGACTCGCCAAGACTTGTTTGCAGCACTCGATATATCATGTATCATCCGCACACAATAGTTCGGGGACGCGGAGAAAATGCAGCCTATCATCGGCATCGTCGCCGACGATCTCACCGGCGGCATGGAAACCGCCGCGATGCTGGTGGCGCTCGGCGTCGACTGCGGTTTCGTGACCAGGCCTGCCCTGGTCCGGCATTTCGCCAACTCGCCCGCCGTGGTCGTCGCGCAAAAGACCCGCGTCGTTCCCGCCGCCGAGGCCGTTCGGAAATCGGAAGATGCGGCACAGCGGCTGCTCGACATCGGCGTGAGGCGGCTATTTTTCAAATATTGCGCAACCTTCGATTCCACCGACGACGGCAATATCGGCCCGGTGGCCGATAGGCTGCTTGCCCTGACGCGTGCTTCCCAAACCGGCTTCTGCCCGAGCTCCGGCGATCTCGCGCGCAGCGTCTTCCAGGGCCATCTCTTCGTCGGCGCCCAACTCGTTTCGGAATCACCGAAACGGTTCGATCCACTGACCCCGATGACCGATCCCAACCTGGTCCACGTGCTGCAGCGGCAATCGAAACTCGCCGTCGGGCTGTTGCCGCACAATGTCGTGCGGGCCGAGCCTTCCACCCGGCAAGCCTTTGTCGACCAGCTGGTCGCGCAAGGTATCCGGCACATCATCATGGACGCGATCTATACCGACGATCTTGCCGCGGTCGCGGCGCTCACCGTCGATTGGCCGCTGATGACCGGCAACGCGCCGGTCATCCGCCACTACCCCGCGCTTTGGCGCAAGCGCGGCTGGCTGGGCGACACGCCGCCGAAGCGCCCCCTGCCGGCGGTCGAAAGCCCCGGTGTCGTGCTGGCCGGCAGTTGTGCGGAACGGACGCTGGAGCAGCTCGCGGCGTTCGAACAGGCAAGGCCGGTGCACCGCATCGACATCGCTTCGGCCGGAAGCGTCGATGCGGCGGTTGAGACGGCGCTCGCCTGGGCGGGCATACATCTTGAAGGCGGCCCGATCGCGATCGCCACCTCAGCCGGTCCGGAGCAGGTCAATACCGCGCAGGCAAGACATGGTCGCGAAGGGGCGGCAAGCTTCGCCGAGGCTATTCTCGGCCGGCTCTCCGTGGAATTGCGCAAGCGCGGCGTCCGGCGCTTCCTCGTCGCGGGCGGCGAGACGTCCGGGACGGTCGTCGAGCAGCTCGGAATAGATCGCTTGAGGATCGGCGCCTACCAGGGGCCAGGCATCGCCCGCGCGACGACGGAAGAAGGCGAGATCGTCGCGCTCAGCCTCAAATCGGGAAAGCTGGGGCCTGTGGACATGTTCTTGCCGACGCTGGAATCCATGCGGCATCCGGAGCCCTGATGATCAACGAAGACAATCTGCCAAACGCCATTGTCGAGACGGTCGGCCGTCTGCAGGACCAAGGCTTCAACCACGGCAACAGCGGCAATGTGAGCCGGCGGGTGCCAGGCGGCATGCTGATCACACCGACAGGAGCCAACAGCAGCAATCTCACGCCCGACCGGCTCGTCCATGTCGATCCCCAGGGCGCCATCAGGGGCGAAGGCATTCCATCGAGCGAATGGCACATGCATGCCGCGATCCTCAATGCCTACCCGGCCGCCAACGCGGTGATCCATACCCATGCCGATGCTTGCGTTGCGCTGGCATGCCTGTGCAAGCCGCTGCCGTCGTTTCACTACATGGTCGCGGCCTTCGGCGGCACCGATGTGCGCTGCGCTCGCTACGCCACCTTCGGCACGGCCGACCTCGGAACGTCGGCGGTCGAGGCGCTCAAGGATCGCACCGCCTGTCTGCTCGCCAACCACGGCATGATCGCCATCGGCAAGACGCTGGAAGCCGCCTTCCAGACCACGGTGAAACTCGAAACCCTGGCGCGCCAGTATCTGATGGCATTGCAAGGTGGCGCGCCGGTGCTGCTCCCTGAAGAGGAAATGGCGCGTGTCGGCAAGCGCTACGGCAACTACGGAACGGGTTTGCTGCCCGGCTGACGGGTGTGGGCGCAAGGAACTCGTTATGAACCGGATTTTCGAACGCGCCCTAGGCCGCGATATGGACATGCCTGGTGCTGTGTGGTCATGAGGACAGTCGGCCAGATGCAAAAGCGAGTCCGCTGAAATGCAGAACCTGCCTGAGATTCAGGCCACAAGCCTGTCCTCACAGATCTACCTGCGCCTGCGCCAGGAGCTTATGTCGGCGAGGCTGCATCCGGGCGACCGGCTGAAGATCCGCGACCTCGCCCAGCAGCTCGGCACCAGCGAGACGCCGGTGCGCGAAGCCATCTTCCAGCTCGTCAAGGACGGCGCGCTGGAGATGAAACCGGGCTACTACATCCGCGTGCGGCGGATCAGCCTCAAGGAATATCTGGAGCTGCGCGACATCCGGCTGGTGCTCGAGCCCTATGCCGCTTCAAAGGCGATGCCGCATATCGACGAGCCGTTCCTGAAAACCCTCGAAGACATCCATAAGAAGCTGATCGAGGCCGAGCGCACCAAGGACTACGCGGCCGCGCTTCAGCACAATTACGACTTCCACTTCGCCGTCCATCGCAAATCGGAAATGCCGCATTTGATCGAGATGATCGAGAGATTGTGGATCCAGGCCGGTCCGTTGCTCAGCCTGCTCTACCCGCACGGCCACCCGACCTATGAAGGCCGGCACCAGCACGTCAATGTGATCGCCGCCCTGCGCGCCAAGGACGAAGCGGCGCTGCGGCGCGCCTTCGAGCAGGACCTGATCGAAGGCGGCCGCAAATTCGTCGAGCACCTCGCGGCGATCGAGAGCAAGGAAGACGCCGAAGACGAGCCGCCGCGGCGGTCGCGGCGCTAGTCCAGCCCCCTCCCGTACCTCAAAATCCAGAACTCGCTCCATCCGGGACAAGCTCCCGGATGGGCTCTGAGGCTCAGCCGTTTCGCCGCGTCTCCACGTTGCGTCTGTCCTCGATTTCGCAGTCGGCCGCGCAATGCGGAAACGTCGTCATGCGCGCTTGCGACCTTCATCATATATGATATATTCTATTTCCAGAGACCAAAACTAAGGGGAGATCAATGAAGCTTCGCAATGGGATTTTGGGACTGGCGCTCGGCCTTTTGATGGGCGGCGTCTCCCACTCGGCATTCGCCGACGACGCGTCCACCTTCGTCTATGCCGATGCCGGCGAGCCGAGCACAATCGACCCGGCCAAGGCCAATGTGAACTGGGAGTTCACGGTCACCCGCAACATCTACGATCGACTGGTCGATTTCGACCTTGATGACCCATCCAAATTGCTGCCGGCGCTGGCGACGGAATGGCAACAGGATGGCAAGGTCTGGACCTTCAAGCTGCGCGACGGCGTCACCTTCCACGACGGCACCGCCTTTGACGCCAACGACGTCAAGGCGACGCTCGACCGGCTGCTGAAGATCGGCCAGGGGCAGTCCTATCTGGTCGACGACATCGCCAGCGTCACGGTGGTCGAT
>NZ_RZTO01000201.1:0-8503 GCF_003997225.1 Mesorhizobium sp. M2C.T.Ca.TU.002.02.1.1 | reverse complement strand
GGCCGAAGGAGCCGATCCGGATGCGCCAGGTCTGCGGCTCCAGCGGCCTCGCCTTGGCAAAGCCCTTGCAGGTCAGCAGCGCGATGTTGGCGCCCTTCGGATCGCGCACCGAGCGATAGCGGATCGCCTGCAGTTCGGCTTCGCGCGCGACATCGGCGATCGCCTGGCAGGCGGTGTAATCGGTGGGCTGGGTCCAGGCCTTCTCGTCGCGATCGAGCGGCGGCCGTGTCAGGTCGATCGCGCGGTCGCATTTTATCGCGGCGGCGAAGGCGGTGTATTCCGCTGCGTCGTTCGGCCATGGCGTCGCCGGCGACTCCGCGAAGAACAGCAAGCGGTAGAAGGCCATTTCCGCCACCGCCGTCAGCACCGTCTCGGCGGCATAGTAGACGCCTTTGGTCTTGCCGGCGCGGCGGAAGCGCGAGCCGTATGGATAGACGGAGCCATAGCGAAAAGGCGTCGACAACAGGTAATGGAGGTGGCGGCATTCCAGCGGGATATGCGGCTTGGTATCCTCGATGAGGTCCTCCAGCAGCGACTGCTCGTCGAGCGTGTCGACGAGCTTGAGGGTCGAGACGCGATGCTGCGCCTCGACCATGCGCCAGTACTTGCCTTCGAGCCTGACGGCCTCAGACGAGAGCGCGCCGGGAGTCCAGGTAGGCAATGACATCGACAAGTCCGGCAATCGTCAGGATCTTTTCGAGCGGCGTGCCGTCGAGCGTGGTGTTGGGGTTCTTCAGCCATGCCCGGGCAACGGTCTCGTCGCCGCCGACGATGGCGTCGAGCGAGCGGAACAGGCGGACGAACAGCACCGCGAGCTCAAACGGCTTGGTGCCGCGTTCAAGCAGGAATTCCTGCTTGCGCATGCGCGAGACCGTTGCTTCCGACACACCGATGACCGAAGCGAGCGTCCTGGCGGTGATGTCGAGCAGGTCGGCCGCGCGCAGCGTGGCCTTGGTGATAACGGCGTTTTCGGCCGCCGCGGCGGCCGCGACTGGACGTTGCATAAGCGCACCCTTTCATTTCTGTGGAAAATATAGTCCACAAAAATTCACCTGGAAAGGGCAGTCACTGGATTTTCGACGGGTCGTCAGTCTTTCTTGTAAAGCAGCCAGCCTTTGCCGGCCCGGCTGGCCGTGGCCGAGTGCTTTGTCACACGGTTGCGGCCGCCGACCTTGGAACGATAAAGCGCCCGGTCCGCCTTTGTGTAAAGATCTTCGGGACTTTCCGCCTCCGAGGCCATGCAGATGCCCAGCGACACGGTGACGGCGCCGTAGTTCACGCCGGTCTGGCTACTGGTGAACGGCGTCTGCTCGATCCGCATGCGGATACGCTCGGCGATCTCGTATGTGGCTTCCTCGCTGGCGCCCTCGACGATAAGGGCGAATTCCTCGCCGCCGGTGCGCGCGACGAACATGTCGGAACGGACGCTGGACTGGAAGATCTCGGCGATGATCTGGAGGATCCTGTCGCCGACCGGATGGCCGTAGCGATCGTTTATGTCCTTGAAATGATCGATATCGGCAAGGATCAAGGCGTTGAACAGGATGCCGCGGTTGCTGTTGTAGATTCGGGTGATCTCCTTGTCGAAGGCGCGTCGGTTCCACAGCTGCGTGAGCGGATCGGTGTCGGCAAGCCGCTTGTATTCCTCGAGCTTCGACTTGACGCTTTCAAGCTCGGCCGTCTTTTCGCTGAGCGTGCTGGCGATCTGGCGGCCATGGTCGATCGTCGAGCTGGTGGCTGCAGACATCGCGCCGGCGATCTTCTGGAGGATTTCCTGCGAAAGCAGGCTGCGGTTGCTCAGGCCGATCGAGGTCTCATCGAGGATGCGGCCATATTTTTCGATATGCGAACGTTCGCTGCGCAACAGCGCGGCGATTTCCTCAAGTTCGTTGGCGACCATCTCGCGGGCGTGCTCGACGATGGCCGGACCGTGATGCTGGGGGAAGAAGGTGCGCCCGATGCCGTCGAGGTCCTCCTGGGTCGGGCGGTTGCTCAACGAGACGACGGCAAGGCTGAGCTCATGATTGCTGCCGCTCAGCGCCTCATAGAAGATCTCATAGTTGCGCGGCAATCCGAGCACACCGAGCTGACGCATCGTCGCCACGACGGTGCTGGCGATGTCGGTATTCCTGTCGGTCGGAACGGCTGCCGGCTGCATGTTCTGTTCACTACCCCTTCAGTGCGACCGGAGACCTGCCACCGCCGGGTGTCGCGCATGCGGGGATTTGAATCGGAACCGTAAATGCGACGGCGCGTCCCCAACACGACCTTCGCTTGCAGGAATGATAGATGCAGTTGCGCTAAAGTTTCCTTAATGGCCTGCATTTCCTCGATATCTCTGCTACCACAGGATGTAGAGCTGTGCAGGCGCAGCTTTTGAAACGCGTCGCTCCGGTGTCGCATTTGCCTGCGCCCAGCCATTTCAAACCTGAAATTCTGTCCGGCAATGGATCGGCAGAGCATCGAAGGAGGCCGGAATGGATGACAGCCACAGCGGATCTTGCCTGTGCGGGGCGGTGCGTTTCAGGACGAGAGGCCCGTTGCGCGGCGTCGTCTACTGCCACTGCTCGCAATGCCGCCGGCAAACCGGCCATTTCGTCGCGGCAACCGCCTCCAAGGATGCCGATATCGTCATAGAGGGCGCCGACGCGCTCAACTGGTACGGCGCGTCCGACGTGGCGAAACGCGGCTTCTGCCGCACCTGCGGTTCGCTGCTGTTCTGGAAGCACAATGAGCTGGACACGATCTCCATCATGGCCGGTTCCTTCGAGCGGCCGAGCGGTCTTTCCGCGGAAAGCCACATCTTCGTCGGCGACAAGGGCGATTATTATTCGATCGAGGACGGGTTGCCGCAATTCGAGAAGTCGACGCCGTCGATAAAGGTGGCTGATGGATGAATTTTGCGGCGGCTGCCTTATTCCCTTGATCCGGCCGTTGCGATATCCCCCTGACGGTTACTCGAAACGGGGCTGGGCATGCAGCGGCTGATCGACGCTTTCATCAATTCGGTACGAGCCTTCCGCAAGCTTGCCGCACACGAGAAGGCATTCCAGCAGGAGCTGATGCTGCTTGCGCTCGCCCTGCCTGCCGGCTGGTTCATCTCGGTCTCCTGGCGCGGCTATGCCCTGCTGATCGGCGCCGTGCTGCTGCTGATCATGGTCGAAGTGCTCAACACCGGCATCGAGGCGGCCTGCGACGCGATCTCGCGCGAATTCCACATCGAGATCCAGCTTGCCAAGGATTGCGGCTCGCTGGCCGTGCTGATTTCGATCGTGATCGCCGGAGGCGTGTGGGGCATCGCCTTGATCGAGCGCCTGATCGGCGCGCCGATCTGAATTTGCGGATCAGGACCCTGCCTGATCTTCCTTGGCGCGTTCGCGTCCGGCAAAGTGATGGCCGACCAGCCAGGCAACAACAGCGACGACGAGGCCAACACCAAGGGCAATGAGCAGGCGTTCATGCCGCGCGAACGCCTCACCCACCATCTGTTCCGCGCCCAGGCCGAAGATATAGCCGATGCCGCTGAACAGGGCCGCCCAGACCGCGGACGAGATGGCATTCAAGATGACGAAACGCGGCACGGGCACGGTCGACAGGCCGGCGGCGATGCCGCCGACCAGGCGCATGCCGTAGATGTAGCGGTTGGTCAGCACGAATATGTTGGGATGGGTGTTGAGCAGGCGATAGGCGCGGCTGAAGCCCGGACGCCTGCGCAATCTTCTCACATAGCGATGTTCGGCGAAGCTGCGTCCCAGGGTGAAGAAGAAGGTGTCGCCGGCGAAAGCGCCGAGAAAGGCGGCGAGGAAAGTCTGCCACAACACGAAAACATGCTGGTGGGCGAAGAAGCCGCCAAGGATCGCGGCACTTTCGCCTTCGGCGACGCAACCCAGGAAGACCGCGATCAGCCCGTATTGCTCGATGAGATGATGGATGGTCTCGCTCATTCCGTTGCTGGCCGCGCCGACAGTTTCTCGTCGATGCGCCTGATCTGCTCGGCCATGCGCAGGATTTCGTCGCGCATGCCGATGATCTCGCTGTGGCGCAGCTCGTCGAGCTTTTCATGCAAGGCCATGATCTCGATCTCGGCCTTCAGATTGACCTCGTAGTCATGCGCTGCGTCGATGCGGTCGCGCTCGGTCTGGCGGTTCTGCGACATCATGATCACCGGCGCCTGGATCGCCGCCAGCATCGACAGCACCAGGTTGAGGAAGATGAAAGGGTAGGGGTCGAAGGCATCGCGCGTGAGCAGCCAGGCATTGCCGACGGTCCAAACGGCGAGAAAGGCCAGGAAGCCGAGGATGAAGGACCAGGAGCCGCCGATCCTGGCGATGGTATCGGCGACGCGGTCGCCATAGGTCGCGTGGAAGGCGACGGCCTTGTTGGTGTCGCGCGTGATTGTGGTGCGCTCAAGCGTCGATTGCAGCACGCGGCTCTCGAGCGGACCGAAACCTTCCGGTTTTCGCTTGAGCAAACGGTTCGCCATGTCCTCGACGATCTTGTTCATCTGTCTTCTCCTTCGCCCGGGCGTCGATAGACGTAGAGGCTGCCGGGCCGGACGTGAAGTGCTAGATTGCGGCGAACAGGGCGAGGACAAAGATGCTCGATTTCCAGAAAATCCACGCACGGGCGGCCAAGCGCAAGGGGGGCGAGGCGGTGCTCGCTCCGCTGCTTGGCCCAGCGCCGGACAATGCGGCGGTGGCGAAAGTCCCCGACGACCGCATTCTCTCCACCATGGCCGAGCGCATTTTCGCCGCCGGCTTCGTGTGGCGGGTCATCGAGCAGAAATGGCCGGGTTTCGAGGAAGCGTTCCTCGGCTTCGAGCCGAAGCGGCTTCTGTTCCAGCCCGACGATTTCTGGCACGAGCTGGCGTCCGACAGCCGCATCGTGCGCAACCCGCAGAAGATCAAGTCGGTGCGCGACAACGCCGCCTTCGTCGACCGCGTCTCGAAGGAGCATGGCAGTTTCGGCAAATTCATCGCCGCCTGGCCGGCGGATGATCAGGTCGGCCTGACCGCCTATCTCGCCAAGCATGGCAGCCGTCTCGGCGGCAACACCGGCCAGTATTTCCTGCGCTGGCTGGAATGGGACACGTTCGTCGTCTCGTCGGACATGGCGGCGGCGCTGCGCGACGCCGGCCTCGATATCGCCGAGAACCCGACCTCGAAGCGGGACCTCGACAAGATCCAGGCGCAGATCAACCAATGGTCGGCCGAGACCGGGCTGCCGCGCCGCCACATCTCGCGCATCCTGGCGATGTCGATCGGCGAGAACCGCTCGGCGGAGGCGTTGCGCGAGTATATGGGCGACTAGGTGGCCAGGACTGATCGGCGTTGCCGATCGATCAGGATACGATCTTTGATCGATCGTGGACATGATCGGCGTTGCCGATCAGTCGGGATACGACCTGCGGTCGATCCTTAGTGGCACAACCAAACGCCATTGCGGGGCGATTTGAGCCACGCTACATCCGTTTCATGACCCAGACCGCTCCCGATATCCTGCGCATTGCCGTCGCCCAGCTCAACCCGACTGTCGGCGACGTCGCCGGCAATCTGGCAAAAGCGCGCGAGGCAAGGGCGGATGCGGCGCGACAGGGCGCCGACCTGGTGCTCTATACCGAGCTCTTCCTCGCCGGCTATCCGCCGGAAGACCTGGTGCTCAAGCCCTCCTTCCTGAAGGCATGCGAGAAAGCGGCGCAGGATTTCGCCAAGGACACGGCCGATGGCGGCCCCGGCGTCATCATCGGCACGCCGCTGAAGCGCAAGTCGGGCACACACAATTCCATTGTCTTCGCCGACGGTGGCAAGATCATTGCCGAGCGCTACAAGCTCGATCTGCCGAATTACGGCGAATTCGATGAGAAACGCGTCTTCCAACCCGGGCCGGAACTGCAAGGGCCAGTCAATTTCCGTGGCGTGCGCATCGGCGTTCCGATCTGCGAGGACATCTGGGGCGACATCGCCGTCTGCGAGACGCTGGCCGAAAGCGGCGCCGAGATCCTGCTGGTGCCGAACGGCTCGCCCTATTACCGCGCGAAGATCGATGTCCGCCACCAGGTCGTGATCCGCCAGGTCATCGAAACCGGCCTGCCGATGATCTATGCCAACCAGCTCGGCGGCCAGGATGAGCTGATCTTCGATGGTGCGTCGTTCGCCATCGGGGCCGACAAGACGCTGGCCTTCCAGATGAGCCAGTTCGAGGACGCGGTCGCCGTCACCACCTGGAAAAGAAAGGGAGATACCTGGGTCTGCTCGGAAGGCCCGATGTCGAAGATCCCGGAGCGGGAAGAGGCGGATTACCGGGCCTGCATGCTCGGCCTGCGCGACTACGTCAACAAGAACGGTTTCAAGAACGTCGTGCTCGGCCTTTCCGGCGGCATCGACTCGGCGATCTGCGCGGCCTTGGCCGTCGATGCACTGGGCGAAGAGCGGTTGCGGACCGTCATGATGCCCTACCGCTATACGTCGAAGGATTCGCTGAAGGACGCCGAGGACTGTGCGCGCGCGCTTGGCTGCCGCTACGACATCGTGCCGATCTCCGAACCGGTCGAAGGCTTCAAGCATGCGCTGACGCAGCTCTTCGAAGGCACCCAGGAAGGCATCACCGAGGAGAACCTGCAGAGCCGCGCGCGCGGCACGATCCTGATGGCAATCTCCAACAAATTCGGCTCGATGGTGGTCACCACGGGCAACAAGAGCGAGATGTCGGTCGGTTATGCCACGCTTTACGGCGACATGAATGGCGGCTTCAATCCGATCAAGGATCTCTACAAGATGCAGGTCTACGCGCTGTCGCGCTGGCGCAATTCGCATGTGCCGCCGGGCGCGCTCGGCCCTTCGGGCGAGGTCATCCCGAAGAACATCATCGACAAGGCGCCGTCGGCGGAACTGCGCGAAAACCAGACCGACCAGGATTCGCTGCCGCCCTATCCGGTGCTGGACGACATCCTGGAATGCCTGGTGGAGAACGAGATGAGTGTCGACGACATCGTCGCGCGCGGCCACGACCGGGCGACGGTGACGCGCGTCGAGCACCTGCTCTACATCGCCGAATACAAGCGCCGGCAGGCGGCGCCCGGCGTGAAAATCACGAAGAAGAATTTCGGCCGCGACCGCCGCTACCCGATCACCAACCGATTCCGGGACCGCGGCTAGCCTCTGCATGGCAGACATTGAAATCAGTTTCGACCTGTCGCGGATCGATTTCCGGGCGACCTCCGACCAGATCATGCGAAGCTATTGGGGTGCGTCGCGCACCGACGAGGCCAACCGGCGCGCTTTCGAGAACTCGCTTTGCGCCGGGGCTTATCTCGATGGTGAGCAGGTCGGTTTCGCCCGCGTGATCACCGACTATACCGTCTTTGCCTATCTACTCGACGTCATCGTCTGGCCGGAACGCCGCGGGCATGGGATCGGCAAACAGCTTGTGCAAGCACTCCTCGATCATCCCGATATGAAGACCGTTTCTCATTGGAGCCTCACAACCAACGACGCTCACAGCCTCTATCAGAAGTTCGGATTCCGGACGGAGGGTCGTTACATGCGGCTGGATCGCTCACCCGCTGCCTGAGGTCCCGCTACAACCCGCCGTTGTTGCAAATTCGTCTCAGTGCTTGGACCAGATGCCGTTTTGGCGATAGGCCGGCTTGGCGACCGGCTGATGCCTCCCTATAAGGGCCTCTCCGCGATTCCCTTCCGGGAGGACCGTATGGCAGGATTTGACATCGTTATGCGAGGCCGCGAAGCCTAGGTCTGCTCGGGCTTTCCGAAGTTTTTTCGGAGAGCCGGACGCAGGACGGGCATTTGCCGCTGCCGGTCGCCGCCTCAGGGCAGGCTGCCTACCATACTGAACCTCCCGCTCTTTTGGAGCGCCGCAGGGCGCGGAATGCGGGTTTTCCAATTCGATTTTTCCGGGACCGGGCTCGTTTGCGCCCGGATGACATCATGGCTCGTTTCAAGATCGATCTGCGCGCGAGCGCCTTTCGCAGCGTGCTCGGCTTCACATTTGGCCACTGGCGGCGTCAGCCGTGGCGGCTTTCGCTATCATGGGCGCCTTCCTGCTCTCGACGTTGGCCGATGTGCTGACGCCCTTCTATTCCGGTCGCCTGGTCGATGCGGTGGCCAGCGGCGCCGGAACCGACGCAGTCGCCTGGAATGCGGCGATGATGGCGTTCTCGATCCTTATGGCGCTGGCGCTGGCCGGGGTCGTGCTGCGCAATGTCGCCTTCCTGTGGATCGTTGAGCTGACGCTGAAGATGATGTCGGACATCGCCGCAGATGCCTTCCATCGGGTGCAGCGTTTCTCGACCGACTGGCACGCCAACAGCTTCGCCGGGTCGACGGTGCGTAAGATAACGCGCGGCATGTGGGCGCTGGATCTGCTCAACGATACGATCCTGATCGCGCTGATGCCGTCGGTCGTCATGCTGGTCGGATCGACGCTGCTGCTCGGCTGGTTCTGGCCGCTGATGGGAGCCGTCGTGGCGGCCGGCTCGGCGCTGTTC
>NZ_RZTO01000200.1:0-8520 GCF_003997225.1 Mesorhizobium sp. M2C.T.Ca.TU.002.02.1.1 | reverse complement strand
TCCATCAACCCAGGCAATTCGGGCGGTGCGCTGGTCAATCTCCGCGGCGAAGTGGTGGGCATCAACAGCGCTCTTGTCGGTCCGGCCGGCGGCAATGTCGGCATCGGTTTTGCGATCCCCATCAACATGGCGAAGCAGGTCATGGGAGAGTTGATTGCTCATGGGACGATCCGGCGCGGGGAACTGGGCATACTGATACAGGATCTCACCCCATTGCTTGCGCAAGCGCTGAAATCGAAGGTCACGGCCGGCGCACTCGTGAGCGAGGTCATCGAGGGCTCCTCTGCGAGCACTGCCGGCGTCCTTGCCGGCGACGTCGTGGTGGCGGTCGATGGGCGGCCGATCCACAGTGCCACCGGGCTTCGTACCGCCATTGGCGCGCTCAGGGTCGGCGAAAAAACCAGACTCTCGATCGTTCGGAAGAACACGTCCCTGGAACTGACCGTGCAGCTTGCGGAGGCGAACACGATCAGCACATTGCTCGTCAAAGGGACGGGATTGCTGTCGGGCGTTGTGCTGGCCGATATCTCTCCGGAATCTGCCGCCTACGGACAGACGGATGGAGCCGAAATTGTCGCCGTCGATCCAGAAAGCAGCGCCGCAGCGGCAGGGTTGGTGGCTGGCGACTTCATCGTCAGCGTCGGCCAGCAATCGGTCCACTCGGCAATGCAGGTGGTGCAAACGGCGGGTTGGTTCGACAGGCTCTTGCTGCTAGGGGTTTTTCACGCCGGCGGAACTCAGTACGTCGCTATTCCATAGAAAGGCGTGCTGCGCATCCGATAGTCATGCGGCGACCTCCTTGTCGGCCTCGACCCGGGTGGGTCGATGCTCTCGGATGGTCTTGTGGGGCTAGCCCGCGTGTTGCTGATCGGTCCATTGACCCATGTCAAAGCTATCCCGATCCACCCTCCTTATGCGTTGTAACCACGCAGTCAGGCAGTTGAGGGGACTATCAGTGGAACTCACATACCGTGCTGTTCAAGAACGACTTCGCGCGGCGGGGGTCGTCATGAGCAAGAGGGGCGAAACCATTCGCATCAACTTCTTCGGCGGGCTCGAAGACACTGCGCTCTACTCAAACAACCTCGAGGAAGCACTCGACAAGGGGCTGGAGATGGCCGGTCGCGGCAAATTCGCTGGCGATGATTAGGTATTCTGGGCCTGCTGATCACGCAATGGACTCAAGTTAGCCACCCCGATTTTGATGCACATCAAACCAGGATGTTTTCGACCGTGCTCATCTAGCCGCTTCTGATGAGGTACGGATATGATCTACACGACGATACTGGTCCAGCTCGACATCGACGCTCCGGCAACGCCGCGCCTGATTTTCGCGAAGCAGATCGCGAAGACGTTCGAAGCGGATCTCATCGCGGTGGTGGCGGCCGAGCCCTCCGCGCTGGTGTCGCCAAGCGAATCTTCCCCGCTGGTGGCAGAGATTCTGCGTTATCGAACCCACGAAATCGAGGAGCGCATCAAGAAGCTCAAGGAGGAGTTCCTGGCCGTCGTCGACAACGACGAGCGCGCGTCATGGCGCGCGGAACTCGATAATCCCACGCGCGCCGTTGCCCTGCATGCTCGCGCGGCCGATCTGGTGATCACCGGGGCGCCGATTGCGGCTGCTGCCGGCGACTACCAACGAACCGTGGACCCGGGCGCGTTGGTGTTGTCTTTGGGCAGGCCTGTTCTGTTTGCGGCCGACGGCCTTGCAGCCTTCAAGGGCGAGAGGGCGATGGTCGCCTGGAAGGATTGCCGCGAATCGCGGCGGGCGGTGGTCGACGCGATGCCTTTCCTGCGCAATGCCAAGGAGGTGACCGTCTTCAACACTGCCGAGGAAGGAACGCTTGCCGCGCGGGACGGCGCGGCGGACGTAGTGCGCTTCCTGATGAAACACGGTGTGAAGGCCCGGTCCCAGTTGTTTGAGGGCGAAGGAATCTCGGTCGGCGACTCCATCATCGTCGAGGCCGACCGGATCGGAGCCGATCTCATCGTGGCCGGCGGTTATGGCCATAGCCGGTTTCGCGAATGGGCGTTCGGCGGCGCGACGCGATCCTTGCTCAGCTCAGGCTCGTTCCACAGGCTGCTGTCGAACTGAAGGGCTGCGGCAGTCTGCGCCCCGCACTTTGAAGGAGATAACTCTATGCAGCTGTTAACATCCCTGCTCCTGCCGACCTATCCGGATCCGCCAGGGCCGAAGGTTGCCGCGAATGCGGTGGCGGTGGCAAACCAACTCGGCGCCACTCTGGATGCGGTGGTCATCAATGTCGACATTCCGGACGTCTCGAACGCATTTTCCAGCCTCTTGCTGGACCTTCCCGCGAAGATTCGCGAGGTCAACGCGGCTAGCAGGAATTGTGGCAAGGCTCTGCTGGACGCCATCGCGGTGGAAGCCGGTCGACGCAAAGTCACTCTGACCAGCCAGGCGCTGAAAGCCCAGCCGGCCTTCATTGGGGAAACCGCTGCCAGAGAGGGACGCTATTTTGATGTCTGCATGGTGGGTTGGATGCGCGATACCGAGTCGATCCGCGCGACCGCGGAGGAGGTCGTGTTCAGTTCCGGCCGACCGACCTTGATTCTGCCGGGAGATGAAGATGTCGGCACGCTCGATCATGTGGTAATCGCCTGGGACGGCAGCCGCGTGGCGGCAAGAGCCGTGGCCGATGCCCGGCCATTTCTGGAACGGGCATCGACGATATCGATCGTCACTGTGACGGATGAAAAAGTTCTGCCTCACGAAGATGTCGGCGATCGTTTGGCGCATGGCCTGGCGGCGCGAGGTCTACCTGCCAAGGCCGAGCGGATCCATGCCGGTGACAACGAGATCGGCGCCGCGCTCGAGGACCATGCCATGAGGATCAATGGCAACCTCCTCGTCATGGGCGGATGGGGCCATTCTCGTATCCGAGACTTTGTGCTCGGTGGGGCAACCGAGGGGATACTGTCGGATCTGCGCTTGCCGGTGTTGATGTCGCACTAAGGCGGACCCACTCGCCAACCTCTGGACATGAGCGAATGCCGACGGCTGCCACCAAGCATCAAGTCCAGCAAATGAGGCCGGGTGCCGCGACATCTGTCGGCCTGGGTGAGGCCGAAGCGCGGGCAAGGCTGGCGGTCGAGGGCCCGAACGAGCTACCCAGATCCGGGCGCCGCTCACCGTTGAGAATTGCCGTCGAGGTCGTGCGTGAGCCGATGCTCGCGCTTTTGCTTGGCGGCGGCACGGTCTATCTACTGCTCGGTGATCTGCAGGAGGCATTGATCCTGCTGTGCTTCGCCACTTTGTCGATTGCGATAACGATTGTCCAGGAGGCGCGCACGGAGCGGGTTTTGGACGCCCTTCGCGATCTCACAAGCCCCCGCGCCCTGGTCGTACGCGATGGCCGACGCAGGCGGATTGCCGGTCGCGAGGTCGTGCGTGGCGACATCGTCCTGCTTGCCGAGGGAGACCGTGTCCCCGCCGATCTGTTGTTGACCCAAAGCAGTGACCTTCAGGTCGACGAATCCTTGCTCACTGGAGAATCCGTTCCCGTGAGAAAGGCAGCCGCCATGCCGCCAGATTGGACGGCCAGACACCGGCCGGGCGGCGATGACGTTCCGGCTGTATTTTCGGGGTCGCTTGTTGTGCGCGGCTCCGGCACCGGTCAAGTGGTGGCAACCGGAGCACGAACGGAAATCGGGGCAATCGGGCAGGTGCTGAGCAACTTAGAGATTGCGGCGCCTCGACTGCAAAAGCGGACAAGGCATCTTGTAAGATTGTTCGCCTTGGCCGGCACCACCGTCAGCGTGCTGGCGGTGCTGCTGTATGGCTGGCTGCGAGGCGGATGGCTTGACGGTATATTGGCGGGCATTGCCCTGGGCATGTCGATGCTGCCCGAAGAGTTTCCGATGGTGCTGACGATTTTCATGACCATGGGCGCCTGGCGCATATCTCAGGTGCGAGTGCTGACCCGTCGAGCCGCGGCAATTGAAACGCTTGGATCCGCGACTGTGCTCTGCACCGACAAGACCGGAACGCTGACCAAGAATCAGATGGCCGTTGCGGAGTTGAGGACCCCGAACGGGGGTGCCTTTTCGCTCTTGAACGCCTCAAGCCTCATGCCAGAGTCTTTCCACGATCTGGTCGAGATTGGAGTGCTTGCCAGTGACGAGATTCCGTTCGATCCGATGGAAAAGGCGTTCTACGAGCTGGCCGCAGAGAAAGTGCCGAGGCGTCCGGGTATCAGCGACCGGAAACTGGTTCGCTCTTATGGACTCCGACCGGAACTGCTGGCGATGTCGAACGTCTGGCGGAACAACGCGGGCGATCCGGATTGCCTCGTCGCAGCCAAAGGCTCGCCAGAGGCGATCCTGAAGCTTTGTCGCCTAAGCGCAGAAAGGGTCGTCTCGATCCGAAAAGACGCTGATGCCATGGCGGCCGAGGGGCTAAGAGTCCTGGGGGTGGCACGCGCGAGCCATGCGGAAGGCAGATTGGCCGACGAGCAAACTGGCTTTGCTTTCGAATTCATGGGCCTGGTCGGGCTGGCCGATCCATTGCGGCCGGGGGTTCGGGACGCCGTGGCGTCTTGCCGGTCGGCGGGTATCCGCGTGGTTATGATCACAGGGGACTATCCCGCCACCGCAAAGGCCATAGCGCACGAAGCCGGATTGGATGTCGCGCATGTGGTCACGGGAGAAGATCTGCGAGCGCTGAGCGCGGCGGACCTTTCCAGGACGGTCAAGACGGCGACCGTGTTCGCGCGAATCATGCCCGATCAGAAACTGGCCATCGTGAACGCCATGAAAGCGAACGGTGACATTGTCGCGATGACCGGGGATGGGGTCAATGATGCTCCCTCGCTGAAGGCCGCGGATATCGGCATCGCCATGGGCGGGCGCGGCACCGACGTCGCGCGTGAAGCCTCTTCCATCGTCCTCCTCGACGACGACTTCGGTTCGATCGTCAAGACAATCAGACTGGGGCGGCGCATCTATGACAATTTGCGAAAGGCGATGAGCTTCATCTTCGCCGTGCATGTGCCGATCGCAGGACTGGCTCTGATGCCGCTGCTGTTCGGCCTGCCCATTCTCTTCGGACCGATTCACATCGCATTTCTGGAGATGGTGATCGATCCGGTTTGCTCGCTTGTCTTCGAAGCGGAGGGCGAGGAAGAAGATATAATGAAGCGGCCCCCGCGCGATCCAGACGAAGCGTTGTTTGCGCGCCCATTGGTGGCATGGAGCCTGGCTCAGGGTGCGCTGGCGCTGGCTGCCGCCGTTGCCGTCTATCTGCTCGGCCTTCGCGTCGGAATATCGGAAAGCGAGGTCCGCGGCCTGACTTTCTTCGCCCTCATATTTTCAATAATCGGGCTGGTTTTGGTCAATCGAACTTACAGTGCTTCGCCCATCTCGGCTCTTCTAAGGCCCAATCGCGCGCTTGCGGCAGTCATCGCAATAGAGACGCTGGTGCTTGGGCTGGTGCTGCTCTATCCACCCGTGACTGCTCTCTTCCAATTTGGCCAGCTGCATCTGAGCTGCGTGACCGTAGCACTGGTTGCCGCTATTGCTTTAGTTGGTTTGCTGGAATCGCTCAAACACGTCTGCCGAAAACAACTCCGCATCTGACCATGGGTTACAATTTTTCTGTTCTTCCACGCCAGCGATCGACGCGGCAAGGTTTCTCGGCTGCGATCTGATTCAGGGCTCGAAAGCCGGGCGAGCACTATCGTGCTGATCGTGCTCATCGAAGGGGTAAAAGTGGACCGCCTTCAACTTGATCGGCGTGTCATAGCCCTCGATGAGCACTCTGACCCATTGGTCCCCAAGATCATCTTGCCAGGTGCCGGTAACGCGACATCTTACGGCGAGATCCATGCCGACCTCGATCTTGTCGGTTCTCTGTGCCATCCTGAACTCCTGTTCTCGTAGCGCGCCCTGCCTCACTCCCGGCGTTGGCGCAGGCTACATCGGCATTTCCGGTTCAAGCGTGCGCTCTTTCGCCGGCCCCGGAATCTCGGTCATGGTCGCCTCCGTCAGCAGAAGCACACTTGCGACGGAGACGGCGTTTTCCAGGGCGATGCGGACCACTTTGGTCGGATCGATGATGCCGGCCTCGACCAGGTCGACATATTCCTTGCGGCCGGCATCGAAGCCGAAGTTTCCCTTGCCTTCGATCATCCTGGCGATGACCACGCCGCCGTCGACCGCGGAATTCTCGGCAATCTGACGCACCGGCATTTCGAGCGCCCGCTTGAGGATCTGGACACCGGTGCGCTCGTCGCCTTCGCAACGCGCTTCTTCCTCGGCGACCGCGCCGATGCAGCGCAGCAAGGCCAGTCCGCCACCGGGCACGATACCCTCCGCCACGGCCGCCTTGGTGGCGCTGATGGCGTCGTCGAGTGCTTCCTTCTTTGACTTCATTTCGGCTTCTGTCGGTGCGCCGACCTTGATGACGGCCACGCCGCCGGCGAGCTTGGCCAGCCGCTCCTGAAGCTTCTCCCTATCATAGTCGCTGGTGGTGTCGCTGATCTCGCGGCGGATCTGCTCGACGCGTCCCTTGATGGCGGTCTGGTCGCCGCTGCCGCCGATGACGGTGGTGTTGTCCTTGTCGACGACCACGCGCTTGGCGCGCCCCAGCTGAGCCACCGTCACGTTCTCGAGCTTCAGGCCGATGTCTTCGGAAATGACCTGCCCGCCCGTCAGGACGGCGATGTCATGCAACATGGCCTTGCGCCGGTCGCCGAAGCCCGGCGCCTTCACGGCGCAGTTCTTGAACGTGCCGCGGATCTGGTTGACGATCAGCGTGGCAAGGGCCTCGCCTTCGACATCTTCCGCGATCACCAACAGAGGCGAACCTGATTTGGCCACGGCCTCCAGCAGCTTGATGAGGTCGTTGAGAGAGGAGATCTTCTTCTCGACCAGGAGCACGAGTGCGTCTTCGAGCACCGCTTCCATCTTCTCGGTATCGGTCACGAAATAAGGCGAGAGGAAGCCGCGGTCGAACTGCATGCCTTCGACCACGTCAAGGACCGTTTCGGTGGTCTTGGATTCCTCGACCGTGATGACGCCTTCGCCGCCGACCTTCTCCATGGCTTCACCGATCAGTTCGCCGATAAGCGGATCGTTGTGCGCGGAGATCGTCGCCACCTGTTCCTTCTCTCGCCTCGTCGAGACCGGCCGCGATATCTGTTGGAGCGTTTCGATCGCTCGCTTGGTCGCACGGTCGAGTCCGCGCTTGATATCGATCGCGCTGGCGCCGGCGACGACATTGCGCACACCATCGGCGAACATCGCATGGGCGAGGATGGTCGACGTGCTCGTACCGTCGCCGACCATGTCGCCGGTCTTCTCGGCCGCTTGTCTCAGCATGCGCGCGCCAAGGTTCTCTTCCGGGTCCTTCAGGTCGAACTCCTTGGCGATCGTCACCCCATCGTTGCAGACGATTGGGGCGCCCCATTTCTTTTCGATCAGAACCGATTTGGAGCGTGGGCCGAGCGTCACCCGCACGGCATCGGCAAGTTGGGTCGCGCCGCGAAGGATCTTTTCGCGTGCTGCCGAGCGGAACAATACCTGCTTGTGAGCCATGGTGGTCTCCAGGACTGCAAGACCGATCTACATAGCCGCGTTGTCGCCGACCGGCTTTGATGCGCATCAATTGCGCTGCCGGCGGACATGTCTGCCGCGTTGACCAGGATCAATGTCGACGCTGCTTTCGGTTCCGCTCTTTCATCTTGCCGTCAAGGCATGGTCTTTCGTGGCTTGCGGGCCTTGAGCAAGGCGGCAGGGGCTGGTGCGCGCCAGACGACCTGATAGGCCTCCACCACGTTGCTGGCAGTGACGCCAAGTCCAGGTAGGGCGATCCAGGGTGGCGGTTGCCGATCGAGAAGGCCGAGGATCGTCGCGATGCCGACCGCGACGCCCTGATCATAGGGCAGCTGCGCGGCGATGCCCTTGATCAGGCCACCGGCAGCCAGGTCCGCCGCCACGTCATTGCCAAGGTCGACGGTGGTGATCGGGATCGTCCTTCCCGCATCGCGGATCGCGGCGATGGCGCCGGCCGCCGGCACGTCCCACACAGCGAACAGGCCTGCCAGATCGGGGTTTCCCTGCAGCAGGCCGGCGGTCGCGGCCTTGGCCTGCGTCACATCGGCGAACTTGCCGCGCACCAGGGACAGATCCGGCCGATGGGTGGCCATCCATTTGCGGAAAGCGATCTCGCGCTCATGCGTGGCAAAGAAGTCCACCCCATAGGCAAGAACGCCAACCGTGCCGCCCGGGGCCACGTGCCCTGCGAGCAGCTCCGCTCCAATCTGTCCGAGGCCGAAATTGTCGGTGGAAATGACGCTGACGTAATCCTTGCCCGGCAGCATGCCGGTCGGCGCATTGTCGAGCAGCAGAAGCTTCTTTCCCGCCGCCGCTATCGCGCGATGGGCATCGGCCGCCCTGGCGCTGCCGATCGGGATGGAAATGACGGCGTCCACCGGTTCGGTGGCGAGCCGTTGCAGTTCGGCGACCTGCCTGTCGACATCGAAGGCGCAGTCGATGACC
>NZ_RZTO01000001.1:0-35706 GCF_003997225.1 Mesorhizobium sp. M2C.T.Ca.TU.002.02.1.1 | reverse complement strand
GTCCTGATCTTCCTGCCCTGGATCGCCAGCTACCGGGTCAACTGGCTGAAGGAGCGCTTGAGCACCGCCGCGGCCGTGTCGATCGTGCTCCTGCAGGGCGAGCCCAACGCGCTGTCGCACAACGCCCAGAACGACGTGCTGATGGCGATCGGCGCCAAGGCGATCGCCGTGCGCGACGGCGGGGTCTCGCGGCTGCTCGTCGTTTCCGACATGCCGCCCCAGGTCGACGAGCATATCGATATCGCCGATGTCGGCCTCGTCAACGGCATGACCGGCGCGCTCGACACGCTGTTCTTCGGCGGCAAGCGCATGCTGCGCGTCTTCGGCCCGGTCGGCGACAGCGACAAGGAATTCGAGCTGATCATGCCGGATTATCGCTTGCGCGATGCCATGCTGAGATATTCGCGCAATGTCGCCGTCGTCTCGCTGCTCATCTCGCTGTTCACCGCCATGCTGGTCTATGCGGCGATCGACCTGATCATGATCGGGCCGATCCGCACCATGACGCGCTCGATCCTGTCCTTCTCCGAGGCGCCTGACGATCCCGGCCGCGTCATCTCTCCGACGGACCGCTCCGACGAGATCGGCGTGGCCGAGCGCGAATTGGCGCAGATGCAGGACCGGCTGCAGAAGATGCTGTCGGAACAGAAGCACCTCGCCGATCTCGGCCTGGCCGTGTCGAAGATCAACCACGACATGCGCAACATCCTGGCCTCCGCGCAGCTGATGTCCGACCGCCTGCGCCAGGTGAAGGACCCGACCGTGCAGTCCTTCGCGCCGAAGCTTCTGCGCGCGCTCGACCGCGCCGTGTCCTATTCCGAAGGCGTGCTTCATTATGGCCGCACCCAGGAGCCGGCGCCGTCCCGCCGGCGTCTGCGGCTGCGCCAGCTCGTCGACGACGTGCACGGCCTGCTCGATATCGAGGAAGGCATCGAATTCATCAACGCCGTGGAGATGGCCTTCGAGGTCGACGCCGATTCCGACCATCTCTTCCGCGTGCTCACCAATCTGTGCCGCAACTCCATTCAGGCGATGGCCGCCGACACGGAAAGGACGGTGGTGCGCCGGCTGGCGGTCGCGGCCGAGCGTCATGGCAGCGTCAGCCGCATCACCGTCACCGACACCGGCCCAGGCCTGCCGCCCAAGGCGCGCGAGAACCTGTTCGCCGCCTTCCGCGGCTCGGCGCGCAGTGGCGGCACCGGCCTCGGCCTGGCGATCGCGCATGAATTGATCCGCGCCCATGGCGGCACGGTCGAGCTCGTCGAATCGATCGGCGGCCGCACGGTCTTCGCCGTCACCATTCCCGACCAGCCGGTCCGGCTCGACCAGGCGCGCAACGGTCTGCGCCGCCCCGCTTGAGGTGTACCGATATTCAGGTAAGGCCGGCCTGCAATCGCGACACGCCTCAGCAGGGATGAAAACACCCGCGACAAAACTTTTGCCGGATCGGCTTGCAATTCTCAAATTCAGTCGTTAGGGAACACTCCACATCGCGGCCGGCCGTCTCGACCGGATCGCGGGGCTTGTGTCAAACACGGCCTGTTGCGCGCCCGTAGCTCAGCTGGATAGAGCACCAGACTACGAATCTGGGGGTCAGGAGTTCGAATCTCTTCGGGCGCGCCAATACTTCAGATGTTCCGCCGAACCTCACCCTTTCAATGGCCGATTTGAAACGGCTTTGCATCGTTGGATAGATTCGCGCGGCTGAGAGAACTGCGGCGAAGAGGCAACTGCCCGGTCACAGGCAATCATCCCGCGGATCGGGATGATCGTCTGCCATATAGCTTCGCGCATTGGTCCGAGGCTCAGCCTTCCATCTCTTGCTCCCACCAGCCGCGGGTGTTCACGTTGGCGGCGTCGGCCAGAGCTTCCAGCTCCGCAATGTCATCGCCAGAGAGCGCCATGCTCGCAGCTCGGACCAGGCCATCGATGTAGTTGGGCCTGGTAACGCCGATGATCGGCGTCGTGCCCTTGGCTATGGCCCACGCTATCGCGACATCGGCGGCTGCCGCACCTTGGCCTTGGCCGATCGAGGCGAGCTTGTCCGTCAGCGCCTTCAGCTGAGGCAGCATGCCGTTGTAGGTCTCCGCCCGGTTGCTGCCTTCCGGCAGCGGATTCTCCGGACTGTACTTGCCGCTCAGGGCGCCTTGTTCAAGCACCATATAGGCGAAGAACGGGATGCCGTGGCCGCGGCAGTAGTCCAGGATGCCGGCGTCCTCGGAGCTGCGGTAGAGCAGGCTATAGTGGTTCTGGACGGCTTCGACCCGGAATCCGGCTTCTCCGAGGATCCGGTTGGCGAGCTCGATTTCGCTCAAATTGTGATTCGAGACGCCCACATGTTTGACCTTCCCGCTTTTCAGCAACGGGATCAGCCGCGGAGTCCACCGCGCAACATCCGCCGGATTGTGAATCCAGTAGAGGTCGATGTAGTCGGTGCCGAGGCGGGCCAGGCTCTGCTCCAGCATGTCCGCCACCGCATCGTTGCCGGTTCCCGCGGCCTGCGGAGTGAACTTCGTGGAGAGCTGGTAGTCGCTGCGGGCGAAGCGCTTCAGCGTCTCCCCGAGAACGGTCTCGGAACGGCCCATGCCGTATACCGCGGCGGTATCCCACAGGATGAAACCGGCCGCATGCGCCTTGTCCGCGACCTCTTCCAGGCCCGCCTGAGTGAGGTGGCTGCCGAAGTAGCCGTCGCCGGTCTTGCCGCTGTCGCCCCAGGCCCAGGTGCCCAGTGCGACTGCGGGGGTCTTCAGATCATCGGTTGTCATGTTTGCTCCATTCGTGTTCCGCAGCCAGGCGTGCTGTGACCCGGGCGCCGCTGACACTATGATGCGCAGCGACGCCGAACCGCTCGCCCGATGCGCCGGGATTTCTGCCCAATCCTCCACGAGCCGCGCGGATTCGCTTTGCCGCCCTTGCGCGCGCGTGCGATGGTCCGATTTATGGAAACACTGAGCGAAATAGCGGCCGTGATTGCCCGGCACGTCTCGAAGGATGGCTTCCACGCCACACCCATCGAACGTGTGACGCTTGTTCGATCCTCCACGGTGACGATGCCGATGCCGAATGTCTACCGGCCGCAACTGGTTCTCGTCGTGCAGGGGCGAAAGGAGGTCACGCTGGGCGACCGCGTGTTCAGATACGCACCGGGGCGCTACGGGGTCGTGACCTACGACCTGCCAGCCATAGGCCATGTGGTCGAGGCGACGCCCGACAAGCCCTATCTCTGCCTGTACCTCGATTTCGATCCGGTCATGCTGGGGGACCTGGCGTTGCGCGTGCCGCCGCCGGGAACGCCCTCCTTGCCCATAGGCAAGACGGTGTCCGACGCCGGTGCCGATTTGCTCGACGCAACGCTGCGTCTGCTGCGCCAGCTCGACGATCCGGCAGCGCTGCCCGTGCTTGGGCCGCTGGCCGAGCAGGAAATTCTCTACCGCCTGCTTGCCGGCCCGGACGGCGCCAGGATGCGTCACATCACCTCCGGCCAGGGTCGGGTGGCCCAGATTGGCCGCGCCATCGCCTGGATCGGGCTGAACTTCCGGGAACGGTTCAGCATCGAGCGGCTTGCCGCTGAAGTGGGCATGAGTCCGTCGAGCCTGCACGAGCACTTTCGCGCCGTGACGGCGATGACACCGCTGCAATTCCAGAAGCAGCTGAGGCTGCAGGACGCACGCAGCCTGATGCTGGTCGATGACATCGATGTCACGACCGCGGCCTTCAGCGTGGGTTACGAAAGCCCGTCGCAGTTCAGTCGCGAATATCGCCGCCACTTTGGAGAACCGCCGCTGCGCGACATAGCCCGCTTGCGTGCCTCCCCGGCCTTGGCGGTGGTGGCTTGAGCAAAGCCTGCCCGGCACCGGTTCAAATCGGCATTCATGCAGGCCAAAACCAATTGCAAAATAAAATCAGTCGACCTAACCTGAACCGATTGCACGGCGCAATCAGATAGCGCGAATGCCATTTGAGGAACAGGCATGGCCAAGCTCGTCTTCGGAATGAATCAGTCCCTCGACGGCTACGTCGATCACACGGAGTTCGGGCCAAGCCCTACGCTCTTCCGCCACTTCATCGAGGATGTGCGGCGGAAGGCGGGGAGCGTCTACGGCCGCCGCATGTATGAAATCATGCGCTACTGGGACGACGAGCATCCCGAATGGGATGCCGAGCGACAGGCCTTCGCTGCGGCGTGGCGGAACCAGCCGAAATGGGTCGTCTCGCGCTCGTTGCAGTCTGTAGGTCCCAACGCCACGCTCCTGGAAGATGATCTCGAGAGCGCGATGCGCAAGCTGAAGGCCGAGCGTGACGGCGAGATTGCGGTCGCCGGCCCGGATCTGGCGCGAAGCCTCACCGAACTCGGCCTGATCGATGAGTATCGTATCTACCTGCATCCCGTGGTGCTCGGCCGCGGCACGCCCTATTTCGCAGGGCCCCGGCCGCCGCTCCGTCTCATGGCTCATGAGCGGATCGACGAGGATGTGATCAGGTTGACCTACGTCCCTGCCTGATCCCGCCATGTCCGCCGATGGTCAGGTCAGCCGGACGATCTTGAAGCCCTCGACCTCCTTGACGACCGGATGGCCCTTCCAGCGCTCGACATCGTGCAGCACGACAAGCTTCGACAGGTCGCCGCCGAGCTCGTCATTCATCTTGTCGATGGTCTTCAGCTGCTCCCAGACGCTGCACACCGCATTGTTGAGCGGGACATAGACGCCGTCGTGATTGTGCCCGGTGAGCTGACGGCGCGAATAGACGCAATCGCCTGAGATGACGCGGCGGCCCGCGTCGGTGTCGACGAGCACGAATTGCTGGCCGATCGTGTGGCCGCTGCCGAGCCGCGCATGGATGCCGGGCAGGATGTTGTCCTTGTCCCCGTCGACGAGCGTCACGCGATGCTCGATCGAGGCTTCGAGGGCGGTGCGCAAATTGTCGGGATCGATGATGGCAGTCAGATGCGCGAAGCGCCTCGGCAGCGCGATCGCCTCGTACCACGACAGCAGCTCGCTCTTCTGGATGTGGATATGCGCGCGCGGGAACTCGGCGATCGAGCCCATATGGTCGAAATGCGCGTGGGTGACCACGATGTCGCTGATCTGGTCGGGCGCGATGTCGAGCGCCGCCAGCATCCGCACCGGCGAGATCCATGTCGGAATGCCGAACTTCTGCGAGAAGCTGTGCTCGTCCTGCATGAAGCCGGTGTCGATCAGCACGTTGCGTTCGCCGTTGCGCGCGAGCACGAAGGAGAAGGGCAGGTCGACCACGCCGTCATTGTACATGCCGCTGATGAGGTCGACCCAGGGCTGCTCCTTGGAGCGCGCATATTCCATCACGAAGACTTGCCATTTCGCGGATTGCGGGACGGTCATGGGCATTCTCCTCCAATTCAGCTTTCGGCAAGCGAGCGGCCGAGGCTGGCGAGGCCGACCGCGACGATCAGGATGGCGCCCTGGAACACGAACTGCGAGAAGGTCGGCGCGCCGAAGATGTTGAGCCCGTTGAAGCCGAGCACGATGATGAGCGTGCCGATGAGCGTGCCCAATATGTGGAACTCGCCGTCGCGCAGCGTCGCTGATCCGAGGAAGACGGCGGCGAAGGCGGTCAGGAGATAGGAATCGGCGGCATTGGTCGTGCCGCTGCCAAGCCTGGCGGCAAGCAAGGTGCCGGTGAGAGCCGCGCACATGCCCGAAAGCACGAAGCCGAGGATCTTGATGCGGTCGACATCGATGCCGGCGAGCCGGGCCGCGGCGGGGTTGCCGCCGACCGCCTGGATCTCCTGGCCGATCGCCGTGCGCTCGACCAGCAACCACAGGCCGCCGAACACCAGCGCCATGAAGATGATCGGGTTGGGGATGCCGAACAGCCAGCGCCCCAGCGCCAGCTGCAAGAAGGATTCCGGCACGCCGGAGACGATCGGCACGCCTGCCGAATAGGCGAAGGAGAGGCCGACCAGCACGGTGCCGACGCCGAGCGTGGCGATCACCGAATTGACCTTGAGCTTGGTGACGATCAGGCCGTTGACGACGCCGATGAGGGCGCCGAGCGCGAGCTCGATCAGAACCGCCACCGGGATCGGCAGGTGATTTGCCACGATCAGCCCGGTGACGAGCACGCCGTGCAGGCTGGCGGCATAACCGACCGAAAGGTCGAGCTCGCCGACGATCACCGCCATGGTCAGCCCGCCGGCGATGATCATGGCGAGGGACGCCTGGCTCAGCACGTTGATGAAATTGTTGTAGGTCGGAAAGGCGCGCGGCGACAGGAACGAGAAGACGAGGATCATCACGAGCAGGCCGATGATGGTGCCATAGCGCGCGAAAACCCCGAGCGCGGCCCTGGTGCTGGGCGAAAGGCGTCGCGTGTAGCCGACGTCACTCATGCGGGAACCCTTTCCTCGGTTTCGGCATAGCTTGCCTCGATGATTGCGCTGCGTGTGAGGTCGGTGCCGGCGAGCTCGCGCACGATCCGTCCTTCCGCCATCACCAGCACCCGATCGCACAGGTCGGGGAGTTCGTCCGGCTCGGACGAGATGACGAGCACGGCCATGCCGTCTGCGGCGAGCGCGCGGATGAGCCGGTGGATTTCGCCGCGTGCGCCGATATCGACGCCGCGCGTCGGCTCGTCGAGGATGAGGATCTTCGGCTTCGAGCGCAGCCAGCGGCCGATGACCACCTTCTGCTGGTTGCCGCCGGAGAGCCGCCCGACCGGCTGTTCCGGCGAGCCGGCCCTGATCGACAGGTCGCGGATCGTCGCCTGCGCCAGCCGCGCGCGCTTGCGCGGGCTGATGAAGGGCAGGAGCGGGCTGGCAAGCAGCGGCGTAAGGTTGCCGAGGCTGAGGTTGAAGGCGATAGATTTGCCGAGGAGCAGCCCTTCCGTGCGACGTTCCTCCGGAACCAGGCCCAGCCCGGCGCGCACGGCGCCGGCCGGGCTGCGCGGAGCGAACGGCCTTCCCTCTATCGTCATGGTGCCGGCATCGGGCCGGTCCGCGCCATAGAGCAGCCGCGCAAGCTCGCTGCGCCCGGCGCCGACGAGGCCGCCAAGCCCGAGCACCTCGCCGCGGTGGAGATCGAAGCTCGCCTCGCTTACGCGCGGCAGACGGCGCAGGCCCCGCGCCGACAGCATGACCTCGCCATGCGTTGCGTCGCGGGACTTGGGCAGGTGCTCGACCGCCCCACCCACGATTGCTTGGACCAGCCGGCGCCGTGTCAGCTCGGGACCCTCGAGGACCGCGACCGACCGGCCATCGCGCAAGACTGTGACGCGGCTGCACAGGTCGAGGATCTCGTCCAGCCGGTGCGACACGTAGAGCACCGCCACGCCCGATGCCGAAAGCCCCCGGATGATGGAGAAGAGCTTGCGGCATTCGCCTGCCGACAGCGACGCGGTGGGCTCGTCCATGACGATGAGCCGCGCCTTCCACACCAGCGCCCGGGCGATGCTGATCAGCCAGTTCTCGGCCGTCGACAAGCTCTTGGCCGCGGCATCGAGCGGCGCGGTTATGCCGACGCGCTCGATGATCGGCGCGACGTCGCGCTGGATCGCGGCCCAGTCGACCAGGCCGAGCCTCGTCTTCTTCTTGGGCAGGCCGAGCATGATGTTCTCGAGCACCGTCATGTCCGGCACGAAGGCGAGTTCCTGATGGATGAAGCTCATGCCGAGCGCGCTCGCTTCATGCGGCGATGCGATCGCCACCGGCCTGCCCTCGATGGCGATCTCACCCGTATCCGGCTGGGTCAGGCCGGCCAGGATGCGGATCAATGTCGACTTGCCGGCGCCGTTGGCGCCGACCAACCCATGCACTTCGCCGGGCAGCACGGAGAGCGCCGCCCCATGCAGCGCCTGCGCTCCTCCGTAGGATTTGCCGATCGCACTCGCCGCCACGAACGGCACCGCGGGCGGCGCCGCCATCGATGTCGGGACAGGGTTCATGGCGAAGCGTGCAGGTTTCCTATTTCATGGCGTCCGGATGCTTGGCGATGAAATCGTCGATCGTGTCCTTGGTGACGAGCACCGCGGGCACCTCCACCGCCTTCGGCTTCCAGTCCGCGCCGGCCTTGCGGATCTCCGGCAGCAGTTTGACCATATTGTAGCCTTCTGTATAGCTGTCCTGCCAGGCGGTCGCGGTCATGAAGCCGTTCTTGATGTTTTCCAGCGCCTGCGCGTTGCCGTTGACGCCATAGACCTTGACGTCGTCACGGCTCTGCGCCCTGAGCGAACCGATGGCGCCGATCGCCGGATCGTCCCAGCAGCCCCAGATGGCGAGATTCTCCTGGCCTGCCGGATGCGAGGCAAGCCAGGCATTGGCGTATTGCGCGCCGTCCTCGAAATAACCGGGGATGCGCACCTCGTTCTTGGTGACCTTGATGTCGGGATTGGCTTCCAGCGCTTTGTCGAGCTCGACCTCGCGGTTCCGGCACACCTCGCCGGTGTGATAGGTCAGCGCCAGGATGGAGCCCTTGCCGCCCATCGTCTTCAGCATCAGCTCGTCGACCGGCACCACCATCGGCCCGCCCGAGCCATTGGTGGCGGCGACCGAGCTTCCCAGCCCGCCGCCCCAGGTGACGACCGGGATGTTGGCCGACT
Source organism: Mesorhizobium sp. M2C.T.Ca.TU.002.02.1.1 (assembly GCF_003997225.1). NCBI lineage: Bacteria > Pseudomonadati > Pseudomonadota > Alphaproteobacteria > Hyphomicrobiales > Phyllobacteriaceae > Mesorhizobium > Mesorhizobium sp. M2C.T.Ca.TU.002.02.1.1. The sequence continues at coordinate 27,132 of NZ_RZTO01000001.1, read as the reverse complement.
TGGCGGCCTGGAGCCCGGCCCCGATCGAGGAATAGGGAAACACCATGTCGACGATCGCCGCCGAGCCGCGCTGCGCGAAATTCTGGATCGCGGCATTCGCCTGGTCGGCACTGCCCGCCGCATCGATGACGGAAACGTCCCAGCCGATCTCCTTGGCGGCGGCCTTGGCGCCGACGATGTAGCGGGCGTTATTCGCCTCGGTCGCCGAGATCGAGACGATGCCGACCAGCGGCGTGTCCGCCCGAGCGGGAACCGCTCCGGCCGCGGCCGCCAACGCAGCCCCAATGACTATCCACTTCATGATCTCCTCCCTTTGACGTACGGCGCCTACCTCGCCGAACCGTTTCGCTAGATTATGCGGATAACAACGGCAATCAAGCAAATTTTCGGTGATTTAGCCTAGACAAAGGCCATTATGGCGACCAAAACTCAACTAATCGATTAGCTGGGTTCGCTATGGCCACCATCAAGGACGTTGCCCGCGCGGCGGGGGTATCGACCGCAACTGTGTCGGCGGTGATCAACGATTCCGCCTATGTGAGCCCGGAATTGCGGGCCCGCGTCCTGGCCGCCGTCCGTGACCTCAGCTATGCGCCCTCGCTCGCCGCGCGGAACCTGAAGCGCGGCCGCAGCCAGTTGATCGCCCTTGTCGTCGCCGATCTCGCCAACCCCTTCTTCTCGCGCGTCGTGTGGGCGGCGGAAGCGGCGGTCGCCGCCTGGGGCTATTCGCTGCTGATCTTCAACAGCGACGAGAAGCCGGAGGCCGAGCGCCGCATCCTCGCCCGTGTGCGCACGCTCTCCTGCGACGGGGTGATCCTGGTCCCGGTCGGCGATTCGACGGAGCATCTGCAGAACGATCCCGACGGCAAACCGATCCCGACCGTGCTGTTCGGCCGTACCGTCGCCGATGACAGGTCGGATACGGTGACGATCGACAACATATCGGCCGGCAGGCAGGCGACGGAATATCTGCTCGATCTCGGCCATACCCGCCTCGGCACGATCACCGGGCCGCTGCATGTCACCACCGGGCGCGGCCGCCTCGATGGCATGCTGGCGGCAATGCGCTCGCGCGGTCTGACGCTTGAATCGCGCTATATACGTTCGGGCGAGTTCCGCGAGGATGCCGCCTACTCGGTGGCGCGCAGCCTGCTGGAGCAGCCGGAGCGGCCGACGGCGCTCTATGTCGCGAGCGGCCTGATGGCGCTCGGCGTGATGCGGGCAGTCGCGGATCTCGGGCTGCGCTGTCCCGGCGACATCTCCATCGCTTCCACGGATACCATCCCCGGCATCGGCGGTCTGCGCCCACGCCTGACGCGCACCGAGCATCCGCTGGTCGACATGACCAACGAGGCGGTGCGGCTCTTGGTCGACCAGATCAGGCGTGGCGGTCCTGCCGAACGGCGCAACGTTGTCTTTCAGCCGTCGCTGGTGGTCGGCGACAGCTGCGCGCCGGTCGCGGCACAGTCCGCACCGCCGCCTTCAATGAGCCCTGCGCCATGATCCGGATCAAGGCTTGCGCCTGCGGTCGGCACGGCCCCCTCTCAGCCGGCGCCAGAAAGTTCACAAGCGTCTCAACTCGCCTGCGGTGCGGTTCGCGCCTGCACGAGCAGCCGGCGCTCGAACGCCCACAACAGAAGCGGGCAGGCTAGAAGAGCCGCCGAGCCGAGGCCGAGGCCGGCATGCCTCACGCCGTATAAGCCAGCGCCAGAATTCTTGGGGTGGTCGTGAAGCACACCATCAACTTGCGGCCGGATGACGTGACCGCCTTACCGGCTTCGAAATCGACGGCGATGTCTTCAAAACCCAGCACGCGGCCGTCGAGCGGAAACGATGCCTTGTAGACGGCCTCCTTGACGGCAAACAGGACCCGGCTGCCTGTGCCGGCCTCAAGATCGCCAAGGCGGTCCTGGGGCGTGGCCACGATCGCCTCCAGCTCCCGAGGCAAGGGCAGGGCGGGTTCGATGTCGACGCCCACGCTTCTCATGGCGCCGGATCGCGCGGCGACAGCCACGGCGAGGTCGTCGTCATGCGCTATCGAGCCGATGATGCCCGCGGGCCAGATCGGGTTTCCCAATTGGCCACGCGGCACGGCGGGATCCGCGCACCCAAGCCGCCGAAGCAGTTCATGCGCCACCTGGCGGCCCGCCCCGCTGGCCGTACGGGCCCGGGGCTCGCGTGCGGCGATGGAAGCGCTTTCCGCCGCTAGAAGAAACCGTTCGTCTCCGGTGCGAATAAGACGGCAACCGGCGGTCAGGCCTGGCGGCATGAGGTCCGTCAATGCGCGATCGACCGCCGCCTCGATGTCAGGTCGCGCCTCGTTCGGTGGGGTGTTCAACGCCCTATCCGCCCAATTCGAGCACGGCGATCATCTCGCCGTCTTCGTCCAGTCCCTGCTCCACGAAACCGAAGCCGGCGTAAAGCTGGCGCGCGGCCTCGTTTTCCGGCTCGTAGCAGATCGAGACTCGGTGGACATGGCCAAGGCGCGCAATCTCCTCCAGCGCCTTGGCGACGGCGGCGCGGCCAAGGCCCTTGCCCTGCTCGCGCCGGTCGATCATGAAACGATAGATGATCGCTTCGTCATCGTCGTCCGGCGCGCTGTACATCAGGAATCCGACGACGCGCCCTTCGGTGACCACCGCGCGAGGGATGGCTTCGTCATCCTGGCGAGCCTCGGCCAGCGAGTCCGCGTTGGAAGCGACGAGGCCTTGTTGTGCGGGCGACAGCTCGAGCGCCAGTATCGCCGCCCGGTTGCCCTTGCCGACCGGCTCCAGGGCGACCGGCGGGTCGCTGATGCCGGCGGCGCGCGTCACGGGGCGTGCCCGATTTCCATCGCGCGGGCATCGATCGGCGTCACGACGCCGTAAAGTTTTGCCGGGTTGCCGCGCCAGACCGTGTTCGGCTCCAGCACCTCGCCCTTCATGACGAAGCAGTCGACGTCGGCCACGGACCCCTCGCCCATCACCACCGCGTAGTGAACGAAGGCGGAAGGCGCCAGCGTGCAGCCATTGCCGATGCGGATGTAGTCGGACTTGAACGCGCCTTCCTCCAGCGAGTGCGGCTGGATCACGCAGCCCTCGTTGAGCGTCACGTCGTCGCCGATCTCCACCAGCGACCGCTCGGTTATGATGCAGCCGCCGTCATAGAGCCGCAGCCCGACCTTCACGCCCAGCAGGCGCAGGATCAGCGGCCGGAACGGGGTGCCGGTGAACAGCCCCATGATCGGTGAATCGGACAGCTTCCAATGGCGTTCGTGCCGCCAGAAAACCGGGTCGTAGATCGTCGCCATCCTGGGCTTCAGCCGGCGGAAGGCGAGGCTGGCGCGCTCGAGGAAGATGTAGAACGGAATACCGATCGCCGTGGTCAGCACCACCGCCACGAACAGCGCCGTCTCGCCCCATTCGGTATAGTAGTTGAGCGCCCGGTCCCAGATGGCGAGCGTCAGGAACAGAATCACCCATTGCGCGGCCACGAACATCAGCGCGGTGACGAGATTGTGCAGGTTCTTGCGCGGCAGGCGGCGACTGCGCTCCTTGTCGGAGATCAATCCGAGAAGCTCCTTGTCGCGATTGACCATGCGCGGAATCTCGAAGGGCGGCGAGCCCAGCAGCCCGACATTCTCGCGCATGGGACCGTCCACCGGCACGTGGACCTTGGTTCCGAGCAGGCAATTGTCGCCGACGCGGGAATCCGGTGAGTAGATGATGTTGTTGCCGAAGAAGTTGCGCTCGCCGACCCGCGTGTGCTCGAGGCGGAAGGAGTTGGCCGACTTCTGCATGTTGACCATGAACAGACCGTCGGACACCATGGTTTCCGAGCCGATTTCGCTGAGCTGCGGATTCTCGTGCCGCTGGTTGGTGCCGAAATTCGAGCCGGTCTGATCAACCTTGTTCAGCTGCCAGCCGAGGGCGCGCAGATAGTAGACGATGGCCGAGCTGTCGCCGAACAGGACGTTCAGCAGGCGTACATTGCTCACCAGCTCGAGCATCGATTGCAGCCAGTAGTGGAAGCCGTAGAGCGAATAGTTCCGGCCGGGTTTCAGCATGAGGTTGAACAGTCTTGGCACGACGGTCGCCAGCAACACCCCGCCGACGATGAAGCCCGCCACCGTGACCGTGGTACCGATCGCCACCAGACCGATCGTCTCCTGATAGTCGTCGCCGACATTTTCCCAATAGGTATGGAAGAGCAGCGGAAAAGGCGTGACGATGGCGAAGAGGATGAAGAGCTGGATCGCCTCATAGATGACCCGGCGCACTCTCGACAGCGGTACGTTGGGGACGGTGCAGTAGTCGGCCTCGGTCGGGATCGCCGGCGAGCCGTGCCTGCGCTCTCCCGCCGGAATGGTCTGTCCGCGATGCAGCGATGAAGCATGGCCGAGCTGGGCGCCGTCGCCGATGCGAGTGTCGATGTCCAGCGTCGAGCCGACGCCGACAAAGGCGTTGTTGCCGATGTTGACCGGGCCGGTGTGGATATAGCCCGCCTGGGCTCGGAAACCGAGGATCGTCGAGTCCTTGCGCAGGATCGAGTTGTCGCCGATGGCGATCAGGTCGGTGCAGACCGGAACGGCTCGGCATTCGATGACGGTGCGTTCGCCAAGCCTGGCGCCGAGCAGGCGCAAATAGAGGCTGTAGAGCGGGCTGCCGCGGAACAGCACGACCGGAGCGCTGCGGACCAGCGTCTTCACGATCCAGAAGCGGTAATATCGCCAGCCCCAGATCGGGAAGGTTTCGGCCTTCCAGCGGCCGACCAGCAGCCATTTGGCGGCGATTGCGAAGCCGCTCAATCCGAAGAACACGCCGGCGGACAAAATAACGCAGCGCATGTAAAGGACGCCCGGGTCGTCCAGGGCATCATAGACCCAGTTGAGGCCGTCATTGATCGCCCAAAGCGCGACATAGCTGTAGACCGCGTAGAACAGCAACTGGCCGAATCCCGTTGCCCAAATAGCAAGATTGGACGCCCGATGCGTCAGCATCGGCTCGCTCGCGGCAATAGCGGTCGTTTGCGGCTCGCGCAGGTAATCGGAGAGCTTGGCGACCGTCGGATGCAGGTAGATGTCGCGCATCGACGTCGTCGACCACGCCTTGCGAGCGCGGATGCGGGCGCAGAATCTCGCCATCAAAAGAGAGTTCGCGCCGAGATCGTCGAAGAAGTGATCCTCGATGGAGATATCCTCGAACTTCAGCACGTCCTGCAGCGCGTCCACCAGGAACGCCTCGTCCTCGTTGCGCGGATCGACCATCGCATGGCCGGATGCGACACGCGCGCTGGTCGGCTTCGGCAATTTCCTCAGGTCGACCTTGTTGGAGACCGTCATCGGGATCGCGGGCAACTGCTCCAGATAGGCCGGAACCATGTAATCCGGCAGCCGGCGTTTCAGCTCCTGCACGAGCACGGTGCGATCCACCCCTTCGCCTCCGACCTTGGGCGCATAGTAGCCGACAAGTTCCGTGCGCTCGGGTTCGATCTCCCAGGTCGTGACCGCCGCCTGCGCGATGCCTGGCTGGTCGAGCAGCACGGCCTCGATCTCGCCCAGTTCGATACGATAGCCGCGGATCTTCACCTGAGTGTCGATGCGGCCGTGATATTCGATCTCGCCCTTGTCGTTGATCCGGCCAAGGTCGCCAGTCCGGTAGATACGGCCGCTGGGATTGTTCGGCAGCCCGATGAAATCCTGGATGAATTTCTGGTCCGTCAGTTCCGGCCGGTTGAGATAGCCGACCGCCACGCCCATGCCGCCGATGCAGATTTCCCCCAGCTTGTCGCCGGTCAGCACCGTCGGCTTTTCCGGGTCGAGGATGGCTATCGAATAGGTGGGCAGCGGCCTGCCGATCGTCACCGGCTCGTCCGGCGTCAGCAACGCCATCGTGGCGGTGACCGTGGCTTCGGTCGGGCCGTAGGTGTTCAGGATCTGGCGGCCAGGCTTCGCCCAACGCACCACGAGTTTATGCGAGCAGGCTTCGCCGCCGACCAGGATCGCGCGCAGGCTCGGCGCGTCGCTCTCGATCGACGACAAAAGGGTCGGGCTGCAGGCCATGCATGTGATCTGGTGTTCACGCAGGAAAGCGGCGAGCTCCTCGCCGACGAGGGGCTGCTGACCCGGAGCCGGCACGACCGTGGCGCCGGCGGTGAACGGCACCCAGATCTCCTCCGAGGAAAAGTCGAAGGCGATGGTCATGCCCTGGTAAACCCGATCACCGGGTTGATAGCCGTAGGACGCCGCGGCGACGCGGATGAAGTTGCAGAAGCTCTCGTGGGTGATGACAACGCCTTTCGGCTTGCCGGTGGTGCCGGATGTATAGAGGATATAACAGGTTTGATCCTGGACGCCGTCCGGCAAGGGGGCTGTTTCCGGCTGGAGAGCGATCTCGGACTCCGCGGAGTCGATTGAGATATGCGGTACCGGCAGGCGCGCCACGCGCGCCGCATAGCCCGAGACGCTGATCACCAGCGTGACATTGGCGTCGTCGATGATCATCACCATGCGGTCTTCGGGAAACGCGGTGGCCAAAGGCACGAAGGCCGCCCCGGCCTTCATGACGGCCAGCACGGCGATGTATGTCTCGGCGGAGCGGTCCAGCAAGAGGCCGATCCGGTCGCCCGGCTTGACGCCACGCTCGATCAGAAGATGCGCGAACTGGTTGGCGCGGTTGTTCAGCTCCCGATACGACCAGGCACGGCCGCCGGAAATGACCGCGGGCGCGGCATCGAAGCGGCTCGCCAGGTCGCCGAAGAACCGGTCGAGCCTTTCGTCCGGCGCGCCCTTCTGGATGAAATCGGGGCCGATCAGGATTTGCTCGCGCGGGGACGATCCGGCCATTGCTTCGGCATGGCGAGAGCTTTTCTTGGCAGGCTTTATTGCTTCATGAAGAGACATTGGAAACCCCGCGAGCGCGTTCGCTCGCACTATGGAAAAAACAATAGGCTGGTGATGTCGGGCCAGTTGCCCCGTCTTACGGCCGATCTGAGCTGCTCAGCGCAGCGTATCGGACCGGAAGCTGAGACGACTTCGCAGGCCTATGCTGCTGCCCTGATGGCCGATCCGTGACGATCATGCAGCTTCACGATCATTTGATGAGGCCGTGTCCTGTGCGGCGGTCAACCGCCGATGACGCCGAGATCAGCCTCATTGAGGCAATAGGGTGCCTAGCGGAAATCGCGGATGCGGCGCTTGGGCGGCGGACGCCGGCGTGAGCGCAAGCTAAGTGCTCCGGTCTCGCCAATGCAGTTGGCCGGGATCAAGAAACTGAAGCGCCACCCCTCCCGTTCGCCCCGTCGAGCAGGGCGATCAGCCCCTTCAGGATCTCGATGGGCGGCGGCGGGCAGCCCGGGATGTGCAGGTCGACCGGCACCACGTCCGACACGCCGCCGACGACGGCATAGCTGCCGGCGAAGCAGCCGCCGTCCTTCGCGCAGCCGCCCAGCGCGACCACCCATTTCGGATTGGGCATCGCGTCGAAGGTCCGCTTCAACGCCTCGCACATGTTCTTGGTGACCGGCCCGGTGACCATCAGCACGTCGGCATGGCGGGGCGAGGCGACGAAGCGGAAGCCGAAGCGCTCGATGTCGTAGAAGGCGTTGTTGAGCGCGTGCATCTCGAGCTCGCAGCCATTGCAGGAACCGGCGTCGACCGCGCGGATCGACAGGCTCCGGCCGAGCCGCTTACGGGCAACGCCGTCGAGCGCGCGCGCCAGTTCGTCGACAGCCGCGTCGCTGACTTGCGGCGGCCGCTCGGTCAAGGGCGGACGGATCAGGCTTTCGAAGAGCAGCTTGCGCATGGCGGTGTGCCTTGGCCCAGGTTGGAGCAGTTCAGCGTCCGATAGAATCGCCGACCTGCTCCAACTCTTTGTTTTTGCGCAATTCCGGACGGAAAACCGCTGCGCACTTTTCCTGGAATTGCTCTAGAGATCATGGCCGGAATAGGAGCAGTTGAACGATTTGTTGCAGATCGGGAAGTCGGCGACGATGTTGCCTTCGATCGCCGCTTCCAAGAGCGGCCACTGGAACCATGAAGGGTCGCGCAGGTGGCAGCGCTCGATCGTGCCGCCCTCGCCGATGCGTAGCCAGACCAATATGTCGCCTCGGAAACCCTCGACCAGCGCCATGCCCTCGCGCGGCCCATCCGCGGCTCCATCCGCCGCGACCTCGACGAGGGTCGGGCCGGCGGGCAGTCGCCCGAGAATCTGCTCGACCAGCGACAGGCTCTGCTCGACTTCCCGCACGCGGATCCAAACGCGCGCGTTGACGTCGCCCTCCTGCAGCACCGGCACATCGAAGGCGAGCTCGTCGTAAGGCGCGTAGCCCGGCGCGCGCCGCGCATCGAAATCGCGGCCCGAGGCGCGCCCGACATAGCCGCCGGCGGCATATTGCCGGGCAAGCTCGACCTTCAGCCGGCCGGTCGCCACCGTACGGTCCTGCAGCGAGGCGGTGTTGTCGTAGAGCTCGACCAGATGCGGGAAGCGCTGCCGGATCTCCGCGACCAGCGACCGGATGGCGCTGGTGCCGGCCTCATCCAGGTCGCATGCCGTGCCGCCGGGCAGGATGCGGTCGCGCATCAGGCGATGGCCGAAGGCCGCGTCGGCGGCGCGCAGCACGCGTTCGCGCAGCACCCCGCAATGCGCATGCATGATCGCGAAGGCGGCGTCGTTGCAGATGGCGCCGATGTCGCCGAGGTGATTGGCCAGGCGCTCCAGCTCGGCCATCAGCGCGCGCAGCCATATCGCGCGCGGCGGTGGCGCGACGCCGAGCGCGGCTTCGACGGCGCGGGCGAAGGCCAGCGAATAGGCGACCGTGCTGTCGCCCGAGGTCCGGCCCGCCAGCTTGGCCGCGCGATCGAGCGGCGCACCCGCCATCAGGCCTTCGATGCCCTTGTGCACGAAGCCCAGCCGCTCTTCCAGCCGCACCACCGTTTCGCCGCCGGCCGTGAAGCGGAAATGTCCCGGCTCGATGATGCCGGCATGCACCGGCCCGACCGCGATCTGGTGGAGGCTTTCGCCCTCCGCCGTCAGGAACCGGTAGGAAGAGGCGGACGCCGGCCCGCCGGGTTTCGCCGCCAGCGGATGGCTGATGCCCCATTGGCCATGATCGAGCCAGCGGCGGGTGTCGGGCAGGCCTTGCGGCGCCAGCCCGAACAGGTCCGCCGCGGCGCGTTCCAGCCGCAAGGCGGGCGGATGATACTGGCCGACCGACGGGTAGCGGCCGCCCCGGCAGTCCAGGCTGATCACGCCGATGTCGAGCGTTTCGTCGAGAAGCGCCATGTGCGCCTTGTCCGGCTCCCCCCACAGGCCGAGCAGGCTCCAGCGGCCATTGGCGAGCTGCTCGACGGCGAGGTTCCAGACCTTCGGGGCCACCACGGCGCGGCGCCAGGGCGCGTGATGCCCGACCTGGCGGTCGGCCTCGATGAGATCGGCAAGTGCGGGCATATTCTTCCGGGTCATGCGCCTCACCCCAGGATCCCGGCGACATGCTGGAACCACGCCACCAGCGGCGCCGGCAGATAGATGCCGGCGGCAAACACCAGAGCGAGGTGCGAATACATCGGCACGTAGGACGCCTCGACCGGCGCCATGCCGCCGCGCGGCTCGCCGAAGGCGACGCCGGTCAGTCGCAGCAACAGCGCCCCGAAGGCGAGGAGCAGCCCGAACACCAGCGGGATCGCCAGCCACGGATGCCTGGCGAAGGTCGAGCTGACGACCAGGAATTCGCTCATGAAGATGCCGAGCGGCGGCAGGCCGGCGATGGCCACGACGCCGATGACGAGCGCCCAGCCAAGCCCGGGATGGCTTTCGGTCAGCCCCCTGATTTCGGAGATCTTCTGCGTGCCCTTGACCTGCGCGATATGGCCGACGGCGAAGAAGATCGCCGATTTGGTCAGGCTGTGCATGACCATGTGCAGCAGACCGGCGAAGTTGGCGAGCGGGCCGCCCATGCCGAAGGCGAAGACGATGATGCCCATATGCTCGATCGAGGAATAGGCGAACAGGCGTTTGATGTCGCGGCGGCGGTAGAGCATGAAAGCCGCGAAGATCAGCGAGGTCAGTCCCATCGTGACCATCAGCGGGCCGGGACCGATGGCCTGCGGGCTCGCCGCGAGCAGAAGCTTGAAGCGCAGCACGGCATAGAGCGCGACGTTGAGCAGCAGGCCCGACAGCACCGCCGAGATCGGCGTCGGGCCCTCGGCATGCGCGTCGGGCAGCCAGGCATGCAAGGGCGCGAGGCCGACCTTGGTGCCGTAGCCGAGCAGCAGGAAGATGAAGGCGACGCTGAGCAGCGCGGGGTCGAAATGCGCCGCCTTTTCGATCAGCACCGACCAGACCATGGCGTTGGTGCCCTCGCCGACGACCGGCTGCGCGGCCATGTAGACGAGGATCGTGCCGAAGAGAGCGAGCGCGATGCCGACGCTGCCGAGGATGAAATATTTCCACGCCGCTTCCAGCGCCTCATGCGTGCGGTAGATGCCGACCATCAGCACGGTGGTCAGCGTGGCGAGCTCCACCGCGACCCACATCAGGCCGATATTGTTCGACACGAAGGCGAGGTTCATGCCGAACATCATGATCTGGTACATCGCATGGTAGAACCGGAGGTTCGGCGCGGTCAGGCGCCCGGTCTCCAGCTCATGCGCGATATAGGACGCGCTGAACACGCTGGTGGTGAAGCCGACGAATGTGTTGAGCACGATGAAGACGATGTTGAGGTCGTCGACCAGCAGATATTGCCCAGGCGCCGGCCGGTCGGTGACGAACAGCGAGAGCGCCGCAAGCAGGGTGAGCAGGCTGGCCACGACATTGACGGCCGCCGTCATCCGATAGTTCGGCAATGCCGCCAGGATAGCCGCTGCGCCCGCCGGGATGAAAAGGATCGCGGCCACGGCATCGAAGGAGAACCCGCTCACCGGCGTTCTCCCCGGTAGTCGTCAAGCGCGCCGATATCGACCGAATCGAACCGTTCGCGGATGCGGAACAGGAAGACGCCGATGACGATGAAGGCGATCAGGATCGAGAAGGCGACGCTGATCTCGACGACCAGCGGCATGCCCTTGGCGCCGGTGGCGGCCAGAACCAGGCCGTTTTCCAGCGACATGAAGCCGACGACCTGGCTGACGGCGTTGCGCCTTGTGACCATCACCAGCAGCCCCAGCAGGATGATCGACAGCGCGAAGGCGAGATCCTCGCGGGCGAGCGGGTCGGCCTCGGGCGTCACCCGAAGCATCAGCACCATGGAGAGCGTCACCAGTCCGATGCCGGCGAGCATGGTCGGGCCGATGCCGACCGCGGTCTCGATGTCGCGATGGATGCCGAGCCGCTGGATGATGCGGTGCAGCCCGACGGGAATGACGATCGCCTTGAAGACCAGCGCTATCGCCGCGGTGATGTAGAGGTGGTGCGCGTCCTGGATATAGGCCTGCCAGGCCACCGACAGGGCAAGCATGACCGCATGCAGCGCAAAGACGTTGATCAGCGCGAACAGCCGGTCCTGGTAGAGCATCATGAAGGAGATCAGCACCAGGCTGCCGGCCAGCAGATGGGCGATGTCGAAGGTGAGACCGTTCATCACAGGCTCCGCGAGACGAACAGCAAAAGCGTGCCGAGCAGCGCCAGCATCAGCGCCGCGCCCAGGAAATCCGGCACGCGGAAGACACGCATCTTGGCGACCGCCGTCTCGAACACGGCAAGCAGGATGGCAAGCACCGTGAGCTTGCCGAGATAGGCGACGGCGCCGATGGCCAGCGCCTTCGGCCCTGCGCTTGCGCCGTCCAGACCCCAGGGCAGGAAGACGCAGGAGATCAGCGACATGTAGAGCAGCAGCTTGAGAAAGGTGGCGAGCTCGATCATCGCCAGATGGCGGCCGGAATATTCCAGGATCATCGCCTCATGCACCATGGTGAGCTCCAGATGCGTGGCCGGATTGTCGACCGGAATGCGCGCATTCTCGGCGATCGCCACCATCACGAGCGCAATCAGCGACATGCCGAGCGACACCCTCAGTCCGACTTGCGGAGAGCCCATGAAGGCGGCGACGGTCGAAAGCTGCGTGGCGCCGGCCACCAGCGCCAGGCTGAAGACGATGAGCAGCATCGCGGGCTCGGCGAGCGATGCGATCATCACCTCGCGGCTGGCGCCGATGCCGCCGAAGCTGGTGCCGACATCCATCCCGGCCAACGCCTGGAAGAAGCGCGCGCTGCCGAGCAGCGCCACGATGACGATGAGGTCGGCGGTCCAGCTGAATTCGAGGCCGGCGGCGAATGTCGGGACCAGCGCCGCCGCCACCCAGGTCGCGGCGAAGATCAGATAGGGCGTCACGCGGAACAGCCAGGAGGCGTTGTCGGCCAGCACCACCTCCTTGCGCATCAGCCTGACGAGATCGCGATAGGGCTGGATCAGCGGGGGTCCTTGCCGCCGCAGCAGCCTTGCCTTCACCTTGCGCACGAAGCCGATCAGAAGCGGCGCCAGCAGAAGCACGACCAGCATCTGCGCGCCCTGCACGGCCAGCTGGAAAATCATGGCCATAGCGCAAGCACCAGAAGCAGGATGACCAGGTAGAGGAACACCAGCGTCAGATAGCGGCGGATGGTCAGGAACTGCAGGTGGTTCAGCCGCTCGGTGGCGAAATCGATCGCGCCGGTGACCGGCTGGTAGAAGATCTCCCAGGCCACGTCATGCATATCCACCTTGAGACGCGCCGGCTCGAGGGAGCCCGGCGCCGGCATGTCCACCGTCTCGCGGGCCCTGAACGCGAAGCCGCCGAAGACGCGGCGAATGGGCTGCGCGAAGCTGACGGCGGTGTATTGCGCGGCCGGCACCGCGTCCGCGAAGCCGCACCCCCAGGCAATGCCCCGGCGCAGCGCATGCGAGGCGAAGCGGTGGATGAAGAAGGCCGCAAGCGATGCCGAGACGGTGATGAAGACGAACACCAGGAGGCCGTTATAGGAACTGCGGCTCTCGGCGATCGGCACGATCGACAGCCAGGGCTGAGCCATCTGCACCGGCATGCGGTCGCCGATGAGCGAAATCGTTACCGGCGACAGGGCGTCGATGACGAAGCCGGGCAGGATGCCGGCGAGCAGGCAGAGGGCGGCCAGCACCGCCATCGCCGCCAGCGACCAGCGGTCGACCTCATGCGCCCGTTCCACCGCCGCCGACCGCGCCCGGCCGAGGAAGGTGATGCCGAATGCCTTGACGAAGCAGGCCGCGGCCAGCGCCGCCGCCAGGGCCAGCAGGCCGCCGACCGCGGGCACGATGACCTTCAGCCCCCATTGCGGCAGCTCGGGGCTGCGCAATATGGCCTGGAAGACCAGCCATTCGGAGGCGAAGCCGTTGAAGGGCGGCAGCGCCGAGATCGAGACGCAGCCGACGAGGAAGACGAAACTGGTCACCGGCAGGCGATGGATGAGGCCGCCGAGCTTTTCCATGTCGCGCTCGCCGGTTGACGTCAGCACCGCGCCGGCGCCGAAGAACAGCAGGCTCTTGAAGAAGGAATGGTTGAGCACATGGAAGAGCGCCGCGGTGAAGGCCAGCGCCGCGGCCGAGGGCATGGCATTCGCCTTGAAGGCGAGCGCAAGGCCGAGGCTGGTGAAGATGACGCCGATATTCTCGATGGTCGAGTAGGCAAGCAACCGCTTCAGGTCCTTTTCCATCAGCGCGTGAAGGATGCCCAGCACGGCTGTCACGCCGCCGATGAGAAGCACCGCGACACCCGACCACCATGCCGGCTCGCCAAGCAGGCCGAACACCACGCGGATGAAGCCGTAGATGGCAACCTTGGTCATGATGCCGCTCATCAGCGCCGAGACGTGGCTGGGTGCTGCCGGATGGGCAAGCGGCAGCCAGGCATGCAGCGGCACGAGGCCGGCCTTCGAGCCGGCGCCGAGCAGCATGAGAACGAGCACCGCGCCCGCCGCGAGCGGGCCGGGATGCGCCGTCCGCATCGCGTCGAACGCGTAGGTTCCCGCCGGTCCGGCCAGCAGGCCGAAGGCAAGCAGCAGCGCCATCGTGCCGAAGCTCGCCATAACCAGGTAGATATAGCCGGCCCGCCTGTTGGCCTCGTCGCGGTGGTGCGCCATGACCAGCGCCCAGGAAGCGAGCGACATGAATTCCCAGGACAAGAGGAAGCTGAAGGCGTCGTTGGCCAGCACGACGAGGTTCATGCCGGCGAGGAACGCCGGGTAGAACGGCAGCACCCGATGCGGCGCCGATTCGTGCCGGCCGTAGCCGAGACCGTAGAGGCTGGCGATGGCGCCGCCCAGATTGACGACGAGGAGGAAGAACGCCGACAGGCCGTCGAGGCGGAATCGGGCGCCGGTCCAGGGCAGGCCGAGCGGCAAGGTGGCGGACGCCTCGCCGGAGTTGCCGGCGAGATGGCCGGCAACGATCACCATCAGGACGGCTGAAATGACAAACGCGGCGCCATAGACCAGACGCGTCGCAAAGCTGTGCCGGCTGACGGCTGCGGCGAGGATGGCTGTCGCCAGGAGCGCGGCAGGGCCGCACAGCAGAAGCGCGACGGTCGAATTCACGGCTGGCTCCCGCCGGATTCGGCCCCGTCGCCATCGGCTTCGGATACCTTGGCCGGATCGAAACCGGCTTTCAGCCGCACGCCGCGTCCGCCGCCCTGGCTCACCGCGCCTTCCCCGATCAGCTCGATGCCGGATACCTCGAGCGCCGCGATCAGCTTCATCAGCGAATCGACATTGCCCCGGATGATCGAGCCGCTGGCTTCCATGCGCTGGATCGTCGGCACCGACAGGCCGGACAATTCGGCAAGCCGGCGCTGATCGATGCCGAGCAGCGATCTGGCGGCGCGCAATTGCGGTGCGGTTATCACCGAGGACTCTCTTGTTCAGTTCTGAGATATGAGGTCTCGGTGCTGTACCCTACATTAAAATGTCCTACCGTCAAGGATTGATGTTTGAAACATCTATGTTGATGGTGCTGGCCGGCCTCATAGGCGGAGACTGACCGTTGTCAGCCCTGGCGCCGGATGCCCGGCGCTTCCGGACGCAGATAGACGGCCAGGCAGCAGCAACAGATGGCCAGTCCGGCGATCGGATATTTCAGGGCGACGATTGCCGCGATCCCGAAAAGACAAAGCGTCGCAGCCGCGCGAAGGCGCATCGTTTTGCGCGCGCTCTGCGGAATCGTCTCCGCCGGCAGCGGCTCGATCAGCTCGCGGATGAGGAAGACATAGGTCAGGTTCACCAGGAAGAAGACGCCGGCATAGAAGGCGACGGGTTGCGGCGAGAGTTCGCTGACAGCCATCCAGGCGGTGGCCAGCGGCAGCAGGGAGACCGAAAACAGATGCGCGAAATTGTGCCACATCAGGCGGGCGGTCATTCCGGTTGCATGGCGCAGCAGGTGATGGTGGTTCGCCCAGACGATGGCAATGAAAAGGTAGCTCACGCCATAGCTGAGCCAGGTTGGCCAGAGCCTGAGCAGCGCCGCGAAGGTCGGGATTTCCGGTGGGCGAAGCTCCAGCACCAGCACGGTGATGAGAACGGCGAACACGCCGTCCGAGAACGCGTTCAACCGTTCGAGGCCTGATGAAGGAAGCATGTGGCCGTCCTCTCGCCGGTGCCGCCGGCGAGTATATAGCCTTGCCCACCGGAATATCGATTGCGGGCCGCCTACCGGCGGCTGATCGGCCGCCAGTCTACGGCCTCGTCATTCCGCCGAGCCGCCGGTCGAGCCAGACCAGCACTTCCCCGGCAAGGGCGAAGCCGAGCGCGATGAGAGCGCTGTTTATGAGGGTCTGCGCCCAGCCGATCCGGGCGACATCGATGAACGGATAGGGATAACGCGCTTCGAAAGACCCGCGAACCAGGGCGTAGACGAGATAGAGGAGCGGATAGAGCGCCCATAGAAGCGGAGCCTGGCGGGTCAGCGTGCCCTTGCGGACGAAGGCTAGCCAGAAAACGATCGTCAGTGCCGGCGTCACCCGGTGAAGCAGGACGTTGGCGAGCTGCGAGCCGCCGGTAAGCTGCTGCAGGCCCTGCAGCAGCAGGGCATAGACGACGCCGACAAGCGCTATGTTGAGGAGGGTCGCGCCGAGCAGCCATGGCGTCGCGAAGCGTGCCTTCGCCGCGACGCCGGTGAACACGACCGCGACCAGAAGATTGGTGGTGATCGTGAAGTAGCCGAGCAGTCGCCAAAGCACGGCGGACCACGAAGCCGGCCCGTCGGCAAGCGCGTGGAAATGCACGCCGATCCCGGTCCATGCCGCCAGCGCGATAAGCGCGGCCAAGAGCCGTGCCGGGATGCCGTGGGTTCCGGGATCAGGCTGCGTCACGACCTCGTGTCCGTTCTGCTCCGATGACAGTTTATAGACACGTTCGTGGCGAGAGCAAACGCGCGGCCCGGATTCAGTCAGCCCGCTCGACAGGGACGAAGAGGATGTCGGCGCCTTCGACGCAATAAGGAACATGGCGGAAATCGCGGATGTGCACGACCTCTTCGCCGCGCCAGTCGATCAGCACGAAGCCGCGTACGGCATCGTCCGCCTTCGGGTTGCGGATCAGGATCGCCAGCCGGCCGTCGACGAAGCCGAGCGACAGCGCCCAGTCGCCGAGGCGGTCGTAATTGCCGAAATAGGTCGAGGCTTGCTTCTTGCCGTTGAGGCGGGTCCGACTGACGACGTCGACCTGGATGTCCTCGGCGATCAGCATCCTCACCCCGTCGAAATCGCGCGCGTTGAACAGGTCGACATAGCGGCGCAGCCGGCGCTCCTCCTCCGGATCCAGCTTCGGCATGGTCGTGTCGTCCGGCAACGCCGCCAGCGCCTTCAGCTCCGCCCGGCCGCGATGCAGCGCCGCCTTGGTGGCGGCGAGCGTCGCGCCCGTCACCTCGCAGGTCTCATGCAAGGTGAGGCCAAGCACGTCGACGAGGATCACGGCACTGCGCTGCGCCAGCGTAAGCTGCATGAAGGCGCGCAGGCTAGCTGCAGCCGCAAGCCTCGCCTCGGCGTTGGCCGAGTGATCCGCGATCGTCGTCATGTCGGCCTCGGTGATGCGGGAGCGCTCCCGCTGGCGGCGGCGCAGATGATCCTGCGCCGCATTGTGGGCGATGCGGAACAGCCATTGCTCGGGGCGTTCGACGAGAGCGCCGCCGTCATGCGCCGCAAGCGCCTTCATCACCGTCTCCTGAACGATGTCCTCGCCCTCGATCGTCGAGCCGGCCATGCGGGCCGCATAGCGATGCAGTTTCGGGCGCAGGCCGACGAGCATGGCTTCAAGTTCCGCGCGATCGAACCCTGCCAAGCTCATCTTCCTCTTTCTCGCCTCGCCAATGCCGTGCTGTGCCCGGGTCAGGCGGGCACGACCTCATCGGTCGTAGCCAGCATACGATAATTGCCGACGATCTTCGCCGGCGCCCTGGCAAGCGGTGTCGAGCGTCGCTCGGCATGATCGGCGCCGAACGCCTTGAAGGCGTCGAGCTCGGTGAGCGCCGAGCTGTCCTTGTCGTAGCCGACGAAATGGACGAACTCGCCATTCTCCAGCTCGAGCACCAGATAGCGCAAGGATTGCGGCTGCGTTTCGTTCAGCGCTTCGAACACTTTCGCCACCAGCGCCCGGTTCTCGGCGATGCTGGTGTCCTTCACGCCGTAGCGGATGAGGTTGTAGGTCATGGTCTTCTCCTTCGGTTGGTATGAAGAAGACGTTTCGGATGGGCGAAAGGATTCTCACAGGCACGAGAATTTTTGAACGCGTGGTTCGAAGCAAAGGTGAGTCGTCGCGATCCTTCGCCCCCCCTCTGGCCTGCCGGCCATCTCCCCACTTGGGGGGAGATCACGCGCTCGACCGCTTTCGCCAGTCGCCAACCTTGCCGAAAAGGGCGAGGCGCCGGAACTGCCAATCTCCCCCCTTGTGGGGGAGATGTCCGGCAGGACAGAGGGGGGCGCTGTCCCGCCGGCGTCTCAGCTCTGGCGCCGCCCGCCGCTCAGCCGACCGCCTTCGCCGCAGCCCGCCCGGCACTCCGCCCCGAAAAGATGCAGCCGCCGAGGAAGGTGCCTTCCAGCGCCGCGTAGCCATGCACGCCGCCGCCGCCGAAGCCGGCCACTTCGCCCACCGCGTAGAGCCCCGGCACTGGCTCGCCGGCGGCATCGAGCACGCGGCTGTCGAGGTCGGTCTGCAGCCCGCCCAGCG
The DNA here is from genome assembly GCF_003997225.1 of Mesorhizobium sp. M2C.T.Ca.TU.002.02.1.1. Taxonomy (NCBI): domain Bacteria; kingdom Pseudomonadati; phylum Pseudomonadota; class Alphaproteobacteria; order Hyphomicrobiales; family Phyllobacteriaceae; genus Mesorhizobium; species Mesorhizobium sp. M2C.T.Ca.TU.002.02.1.1. Next base: position 8,993 of record NZ_RZTO01000001.1, on the reverse strand, counting down.
TCTTGCGGGTGAGGATGTTGAGGCGCACCGCGATCAGCGGGCCGTTGGCCGCATCGAGCATCTTGTGCGGCTTGGCCGTGCGGATCAGCTTGTCGCCGAGATAGGCACGCGCGCCGCGCAGCGCCGTGACCTGCGCGTCCTTGGAGAAGGGGTTGTCGAGCTGCATGTCGCGGGCGCGGATCTCGCGCTCGACCTGCGCGACATCGAGCAGCGGCTCGCCGCCGGCGAGCGCGTTCATGCGCGCCACCAGCTTCGCAAGGTCGGCCTCGACGATGAAGTCCTCGCCCTTCTCCATGAAGGTTTTCACCGGGCCGGGAATGCCCGATGTCGCGCGGCCCAGCACCTGCCGCCAGCTCTTGCCGGTGAGGTCGGGGTTCTGCTCGGAGCCCGACAGCGCGAACTCCTTTTGGATGATCTTCTTCGTCAGGATGAACCAGGAATAGTCGAAGCCGGTGCTCATGATGTGGCTGAGTGTGGCCAGCGTGTCGAAGCCCGGATAGAGCGGCACCGGCAGGCGCTTGCCGCGCGCGTCCAGCCAGAGCGAGGAGGGGCCGGGCAGGATGCGGATCGCATGCTCGGTCCAGATCGGCGCCCAGTTCCTGATCCCTTCGACATAGTGCCACATGCGGTCGCGGTTGATGACCGAACCGCCGGCCGCCTCGGTGATCGCCAGCATGCGCCCGTCGACATGGTCGGGAACACCGGTGATCATGCGTTTCGGCGGCGTGCCGAGGCGAGGCGGCCAGTTCTTGCGCACCAGCTCGTGGTTGCCGCCGATGCCCCCGGAAGCGACGATCACCGCCTGCGCATGGAGCTCGAAGTCTCCCGTCGCGGCGCGTGAGCTCTTGCGGCCGCGCTCGGCGCTGCTCGGCTCCAGCACATCGCCGCGCACGCCGGTGACGGTATCGCCGGTGCGGATGATCTCGTTGACCCGGTGGCGGAACCTGAACGCGACCAGCCCGCGCTTTTGCGCTTCGCGCACGCGCAGCACGAAAGGTTCGATCACGCCGGGCCCGGTGCCCCAGGTTATGTGGAAGCGCGGCACCGAGTTGCCATGGCCGACCGCGTTGCCGCCGCCGCGCTCGGCCCAGCCGACCACTGGGAAGAACTTCAGGCCCCGCTCGATCAGCCAGGAGCGCTTCTCGCCGGCGGCGAAGCCGACATAAGCCTCCGCCCATTTGCGCGGCCAGAGATCCTCCGGCCTGTCGAAAGCGGCCGTGCCCATCCAGTCCTCGAGCGCGAGGTCGTGCGAATCACGGATGCGCATGCGCCGCTGCTCGGGCGAATCGACCAGGAACAGCCCGCCGAACGACCAGAAGGCCTGGCCGCCCAGCGACTGTTCCGGCTCCTGGTCGACGATGATGATCTTCTTGCCGGCGTCAGCCAGTTCGGCCGCGGCAACGAGGCCGGCCAGCCCCGCGCCGACAATGATCACGTCCGCGTCAGCCATCTATTCCTCCCAGAAGTTAGCCGGCAGCTTGTTGTGAGGATTTAGACGGGTTCCCAGCCGTCCTTGTCGCCGGCGCGGAAGATGGCGTCGATGACCTTCTGGTTCAGCACCGATTCCTCCAGCGTGAAGACACGGTCCTTGCCGCCCTGGGCGGCGCGCACGAAGGCTTCGACTTCCAGCCGGTACTGCTGCGTGCCGGGGAAGCGGAACACCTGCGCCTCGGTGTGGTTCTGGTTGTGCAGCTCGATGCGGTGGTGCTCGTAGAGCCCGGCATTGAACGGGCCGAAGACCTCGATGAAGCCCTTCTCGCCGTGGAACACCATCACCTGCCGCGCCGCCATCTGCGTCGACAGATAGAAGGACAGCTCGAAGTCGCCGAAGTCGGCGCGGATCGAGGAGTAGATGTCGGTGCCGAAGGTCTTGTCGCGTTCGATCGTCGCCTGCACGCGCAGCGGCTCCTTGCCGGTCGAGAAGCGCGTCGACACCGTCGGATAGACGCCGATGTCGGGCAGCGCGCCGCCGCCGAGGTCGAGCTGGTTGCGCATGTTCTTGGGGTCGACATTGTAATAGGAGAACGCGCCTTGCACATGGCGCAGCCGGCCGATGGCGCCGCCGGCGATGAGGTCGCGCACCTTGATCCATTGCGGGTGGTAGACGACCATGAAGGCCTCGCAGACCAGCACCTTCTTCTGGTCGCGCAGCTTGATCAGCGGCGGGATATCCTTGGCGTCGAGCGCCAGAGGCTTTTCGACCAGCACATGCTTGCCGGCCTCGATCGCCTTTGCCGTCCATTCGACATGCTGCGAGGTCGGCAGCGGGATGTAGACGCCGTCGACCTCCTTGGACGCAAGCAGCTCCTCATAGGAGCCGAAAGCATGGCGGGCGCCGAAACGCTCGCCCAATGCCTTGGCCTTCGACAGATCGCGGCTGGCGATCGCCGACAGGACGCCGTTCTCCGAGTCCACGATTGCCGGCAAAAGCTGCTCGCGGCCGATCTTCGCCGTCGACAGAACACCCCATCGGAACATCACGCTTCTCCATGTCGATTATCTCGATGGAGGTGTGCCCCAATTCCGGAGAAAAGCCAATGCGGGAGGCTGCGCGCGCTTCCTCGCCCCACGCAGTGGGGAGAGGTGTCCCGGCGAAGCCGGGACGGAGAGGGGTCATCGTAGAGCGCCCGAATTCCGCGTCGAACGGTTTCACAGCAGCCCAATCCTGAGAGGACTCTGCCGTTGCGGGCGCCGCCCCCTGCTCCGTCTCGGGCTTCGCCCGAGCCACCTCTCCCCCGCCTTCGCGGGGGCGAGGAAAGGCGCTGGGCCTACCCCCGTCTCCCCGTCAGCGTCATGTCGAAATCGACGACGTTGGAATAGAGCGGCGTGCCGACATCCATGCCGTAGCGCGACCTGAGCACCTTGCCGGTGACGTGGAACTTGATGGTCCCGCCCCTCAAGCCGCCGAGCTCGGCCGTGAATTTTTCCGGAAACGTCCTGCCGCGCGCCGTCAGCCGGCCGGTCACCAGCGCTGTCGTGTCGCCGGTGCGGGTGACACTGGTCGAGCGGAACTGGATTTCCGGATTGTTGGCCGCGTCGAACACCGCGTCGGAGCGCAGGAAGGCATCGATGCGGCCTTGCCCGGTGCCGACGCTTTCGGGATAGATGGTGAGGTCGACCTTGGAGCGGCCGACATCGCCATTGTCGATGCGGATCGTGCCTTTGAAGCGACCGAAGGCGCCATCGAAGCCGCCGCCGCCGGCCTTGCCGATGGTGAAGCGGATCGAGGATCCCGACGGGCTGATCGTGTAGCTGCCGGCGGCGTCGCTGAGCGCCACGGCGGCAACGGCGGGCACGGTAAGGCAAGCGGCGAAGGCCGCCAATCCGAGGATGCGCGTGTTCATGAGTTTCGTCCTTCCGCAGATACGCTTTTTCTGCGTTCTCGCCCCACCAACGAATGATGGCGCGGTTCTATTCCCTGCCTGACGAAGGTGTGATCATGCGCGTCAGCACCGTGTCGCGCAGCAGGAAATGATGGCGCAGCGCCGCCGCGATGTGCAGCGTCACCAGTACGATGCCGGCATAGGCAAGATACCAATGCGCGGAAGTCCAAAAGCTCTCCGAAGCGTCGGATTCGGCGAGCGGCAGATTGGGCATCACGAACAGGTCGAACGGCATGGTAGGGATTTCGAGCGTCGAGACCGAGACCAGCGCCCAGCCGGATAAGGGCAGGGCGATCTGGAACGCGTAAAGAGCAAAATGGGCGAGCGGCGCCGCTCTGCGCTCCAGTATGCCGACCGAAGCCGGCAGCGCCGGCGCCGCATTGCCGAGCCGCCAGGCGATGCGCAGGATGATCAGGCCGAGCAGCAGGAAGCCGAAGGATTTGTGCAGCTGGATCAGCTCGAAGGACGTCCGCTGGCTTGTCGTGCGCACCATGACGACACCGAGCACGAATTGGCCGATGAAGATGATGCCGATCAGCCAGTGAAGGACGATCATCGCCCAGCCGTAGCGGGTGGGGGTGTTGGTGAGGGATTGCATGGGAGGCGAACGAAGCCGGTGCCGGTTTTCTTCCGCCTTAGCTTGGAGGCGGGTAATTGCATAGGGCGCTCCCCTCTCCGTCTCGGCTTCGCCGAGCCACCTCTCCCCACTTCATGGGGCGAGGAACCTAGACTTTCGAAGGCCCGCGGCATTGGCCGTTGGTGTTTCCTCGCCCCCATGAAATGGGGGAGAGGTGGCCCCGCAGCGGACGGAGAGGGGGCTGCGCTGCCGGATGCAATTGTACTTTTCGCGGGAGGAGCTACCCGCTCACCCTGAAGAAATCCACGAACGCTCTCAGCGCTGGCCGCATTTGCCTGCGGCTCGGATAATAGACGAAGAAACCCTCGAAGGACGGGCACCAGTCTTCCAGCACGCGGATCAGTCGGCCGTCGGCGAGCGGCGCCCGCACATAGGGCTCGAAGACGAAGGCGAGCCCGGCGCCATCGACCGCCGCCTGGGCGATCAGATGATCCTCGTCGAGGATCAGCGGCCCTTGCGCGGCGATCTCGATTTCCTCGCCGTCCTTCTCGAACTCCCAGCGGTAGAGGATGCCGCTCGAGAAACGGAAGCGGATGCAGCGGTGGTCCGCCAGCTCACGCGGATGGCGCGGTTTCGGCATGGAAGCGAAATAGGATGGCGCGGCGACCACTGCGCCGCGAAGATCGGGGCCGATGCGCACCGCGATCATATCGCGCTGCAGGCTTTCGCCGAGCCGCACGCCGGCGTCGAAACCGCCTTCGACCACGTCGGTGAAGCGGTCCTCGATGACGATCTCCAGCACGATGTCGGGATAGGCGGCGGCAAAGGCGCCGAGCCGTGGCGTCAGCGTCAGATGCGCAGCCGTGCGTGGCACGGTCAACCTGAGATTCCCAGCCGGCCGGTCGCGCGACTCGGCCGCCGTTTCCAGCGCGAGATCGATCTCGGAGAGCGCCGGCCGCAGCCGTTCGAGCAGCTGCGCGCCCTCCTCGGTCGGCGCGACGCTGCGCGTGCTGCGCGCGAGCAGCCGCACGCCGAGCCGCGCCTCCAGGCTGGAGACCGCGTGGCTGACTGCGGAAGGGGCGATGCCGAGCTCGCGCGCGGCGCCGCGAAAGCTTGCGCATTGGGCGACGGTGGCGAGCACCGCGAGCTGTGAGAGATTGGTCCGGTTCATTGTTCTATTTTATAGAGCAAGCCGTACAAAAGAGAGCCGATTATCGAACGAAGCGCAAGGCCTTATCTCCGATGCATGTCGCCCAAAAGTGCGCAGCGGTTTTGGGACAACCGACATGCAGAACGAAGGCTCAAAGCGCGTTGCGCGCTTTGAGATCGCAACAAGGAGATGCGTGATGAAAACCCGCAAGCTAGGAACTGAACTCGAAGTCTTCCCCGTCGGTCTCGGCTGCATGGGCATGAGTTTTGTTTACGGCGGTCAGCCGGAGGCGGAAGCCGTCGCCACGCTGCGCCGCGCCGTCGAGATCGGCGTGACCTTCTTCGATACGGCGGAAGTCTACGGCCCCTTCGAGAACGAAATCTTGCTCGGCAAGGCGCTGAAGCCGGTGCGCGACAAGGTCACCATCGCCACCAAATTCGGCTTCAAGATTTCCGAGCACGGTTCGGGCACCGACCGCATGATTGGCCTCGACAGCCGTCCCGAGCACGTCAAGGCGGTCGCGGAAGCTTCGCTGAAGCGGCTCGATACCGATGTGATCGACCTTTATTACCAGCACCGCGTTGACCCCAGCGTGCCGATCGAGGACACGGTCGGCGCCATGGCCGAGCTGGTGCGTGAAGGCAAGGTGCGGGCGCTTGGCCTGTCGGAGGTGAGCGCAGCCACGCTGCGCCGGGCGCATGCCGTGCACCCGATCGCCGCCGTGCAGAGCGAATATTCGCTGTGGAGCCGCGATCCGGAGGACGAGATCCTCGCCGTCTGCCGCGAGCTCGGCGTCGGCTTTGTCCCCTACAGCCCGCTCGGCCGCGGCCTGCTCACCGGCACGCTCAGCAAGCCCGACGCGCTCGGCGCCGGCGACTGGCGCCTGACCCTGCCGCGCTTCCAGGCCGAGGCGATGGAAGCCAACAACGCCGTCATCGCGGTGCTGGAGAAGATGGCGGCCGGGAAGGGCGTGACAACGGCGCAGCTGGCGCTCGCCTGGGTGCTGCACCAGGGCGATTTCATCGTGCCGATCCCCGGTGCAAGGAAGATCCGCCACCTGGAGCAGAACACGGCGGCTGCGGGGATTGAGCTGAGCGCGGCGGAAGTGGCGGCGATCGGCGATGCGTTGTCGCCGGATAAGGTGGTCGGCAAGCGTTATACGGAGGAATTGCTGGCGCTGGTGAATGGGTGAGCAGAGGGGCGCTCCGGCGCCTCTTTTGTTGAAAGGCCGGCGCGAGGCCCCCCTCTCTGGCCTGCCGGCCATCTCCCCCTCAAGGGGGGAGATCGATGTCGCGTCCGCTTTCGCTAATCACCAGCGTTGCAAAGGGAGCGCCGGCGCCCAAGCTGCCAATCTCCCCCCTTGAGGGGGAGATGCCCGGCAGGGCAGAGAGGGGGGCCTCGCAGCGACTTATTTTATGCTGCGCCCTTACCAAGACACCACACTAATCTCCGGCCAGAACTCCTTGGCCCTTCTCCCCTTCGCCTCATGCGTCCGCTGATTATCCAGAGCCCTATTCGGCGCAATGCGAAACGAAAATATGTCGTCCAGCCCGAACGGCGCCACCAGCTCCAGCTGCCCGTCTGCGTCGTACCGCACCCCCACCGCATGCGTCTTCGAGGCAAAATAGCTTACCGACTCGCTCGCGCTCGAGTATCTCGGGCATTGCTGTCCGAACTTTTGCGGATACCACAGATGCACCCGCGCCTGGTTGCGCACCTCGACCGGCAGCTTCAATCCCTCGAAATGCGTCGCCGCCCGGCGGATCACCGCGTCCTCGGCCTCGTAGGAAAGGTCGGCATCGTCGAAATAGAACAGGTCGACATCCTTGATGCCATATCCCGGCGGCCTGCCGGTCAGATGGTTCCAGACGCTGTTGTAGAGCGCGCCGGACACCACCAGCCAATCCGGCAACGCAAGCTGGCGCACCCGCGCTAGTGTTTCATCGAGCAGCGGGTCGGCCGCAACGATCCTTAGGAACGCCGCGCGCTGCTCTTCGAAGGGAAGCCCGGAATAGCGGAGATGGCGCATCGCCCTTTGGAGGACGATTCGCCATGCCCCGGCAATCCCAAACCTAAGCGCGCAGCACGCCGCCTGTCTGCTTGTTGACGTTCTCGACGATGCGCTTGGCTAGCGCCTCGAAATCCTCGTCGGTCAGCGTCTTTTCGACCGGCTGGATCGACACCTCGATGGCGATCGATTTCTTGGCAGCCCCCAGCGAGGCGCCCTCGAAGACGTCGAACACCGAGACGCCGGTGACCAGCTTCTTGTCGGCGGCCAAGGCTGCCCGCACCAGCGTGCCGGCCTCGACCGTCCTGTCGACGACGAAGGCAAAATCGCGCTTCACCGCCTGGAAAGGCGAGAGCTCGAGCTTCGGCTTGGTGCGCGTCGGCTTGGCCTTCGGCTCCGGCACGGCGTCGACGAACACCTCGAAGCCGCAGAGCGGGCCCGAGACGTCCAGCCCGTCCAGCGTCTTCGGATGGAACTCGCCGAACGTGCCGAGCACGGTCTTCGGGCCGAGCTTGATCGTGCCGGAACGTCCAGGATGATACCAGGCCGGGCCGCCAGGCTCGATCTGCAGCCGGTCGACCGGCGCGCCGCAGGCTTCGAGCGCCGCGATCGCGTCCGCTTTGGCGTCGAACACGCCGACCGGGCCGGCATTGCCGGCCCAACTGCGGCCCGAGCCGTCGAGCTTGGCGGTGCCGCGCCTGACGCCGGCGGCCACGCGCCGCTGCTGGTCGGCCAAGTCGCCTTCATAGGTGCCGGAGACCTCGAACAGCGCCACGTCGCCGATGCCGCGGTCGGCATTGCGCTGCGCGGCCGCGATCAGCCCCGGCAGCAGCGAAGGCCGCATGTCGGACATGTCGGCGGCGATCGGGTTGGCGAGCTTGAGCGCGCTCTGGCCGCCGCCGAACAGCTCGGCGTGCTTGGCCGGGATGAACGACCAGGTGACGGCCTCCATCATGCCGCGCACGGCGAGCGCCCGCTTGGCCGAACGGGTGCGCACCTGCAGCGTGGTCAGGATCTTGCCGTTCACCGCGTCATGCGAGGTCAGTGGCTGGGGCGCGATGTTGTCGACGCCGTGGATGCGCATCACTTCCTCGACAAGATCTGCCTTGCCGTCGATATCCGGCCGCCAGGACGGCACCTTCACCTTGACGACGTCGCCCGAGCCCTGCGGCTCGAATCCGAGCCGGATCAGGATATCCAGCGCCTCGGCCCTGGGCACCTCGATGCCGGTCAGCCGCTTCACTTCCGAAAGCGGGAAGGTGACGATTTTCGGCTTATGGCCGGTATAGCCGGCCACCTCGATCTCCGAAGGCGTGCCGCCGCAGAAATCGAGCACCAGCTTGGTCGCGAGCTCGACACCCGGCACCATGAATTCGGGATCGACGCCGCGCTCGAAACGGTAGCGCGCGTCGGTGATGATGCCGAGCGTGCGGCCGGTGCGGGCCGTGGCGATCGGGTCCCAGAGCGCCGATTCGATCAGCACGTCGGTGGTGTTCTCGTCGCAGCCCGAATGCTCGCCGCCCATGATGCCGGCGATCGATTCGACGCCGTTGTCGTCGGCGATCACGCACATTTCCGGCGTCAGCGTGTATTCGCGTCCGTCGAGCGCCAGCACCTTTTCGCCTTCCTTGGCGCGGCGCACCACGAGGTTGCCGGCGACCTTTTTCGCGTCGAACACATGCAGCGGCCGGCCGCGGTCGAAGGTGACGTAGTTGGTGATGTCGACCAGCGCGCTGATCGGGCGCAGGCCAATCGCGATCAGCCGCTGCTGCAGCCATTTCGGCGACGGGCCGTTCTTCACGCCCTTGACCAGTGTCAGCGCGAAGCCGGGGCAGAGTTCCGGCGCCTCGACCGTGACCTTGACCGGGCACAGGC
>NZ_RZTO01000019.1:0-20077 GCF_003997225.1 Mesorhizobium sp. M2C.T.Ca.TU.002.02.1.1 | reverse complement strand
ATCCAGTCGCTTGCCGAAAAGAGCGACGACCGCAGCGTCAACCTGCTGCGCCTGGAGCTGGAACAGGTGAAGGGCGCGCTGGACACGCTGGCGCGTGAGGAAAGCGTGCAGAAGGTCGACCGCCGCTGGGACGATTTCGACCGCCGCTGGAGCGCTTTCGAGGATCGCGTCGACGCCGACCAACGTAAGCGCGCGGAAGGTCCCAGTCTTTCGGTGCTGACCGACCGGCTCGAACAGATCAGCAGCGCCGTCAACAACCTGCCGGAATCGCTTTCGCTGCGCTCGCTGGAGGAAAAGGTGCGCACGCTTGCCGGCGCGGTCGACCGTTTCGCCGGCCAGCAGACCGCGCGCGGCGGCGAAACGCTCGCCATGATCGACGAGCGGCTGGATGAGATTTCCCGAGCCATCGTCGCCTCGACGGTGGCCGCGCAGGCCAATGCCTTCGATCCCGAAACCTTCGGCCGGATCGAGAAGCGCATGGCCTCCCTGGCGGTGCAGATCGAAGAGGTCGCGCAGTCGCGGCCGGGAGCGGAAGTCCTCGACCACCTCAACCTTCTCACCAGCCGCGTGGACCAGCTGGCCGGTCGCGCAGACCTGCCGGAACAGGCCATGGAGCGGCTGGGCAAGCAGATCGCTTCGATCACGGAGAAGATGGACCGCGCGCCGGCGATGCCCGACGCCGAACAGATATTCCAGGGCCTGGAGCAGCGCTTCGATGCGCTATCCATGCTGCTCGAGCGTCGCCAGGGCGATGCGATCGAACAGGGCAATATGCTGTTTCGCGATCTCGAGCGGCGGCTGGACGAAGTCGCGGATCGGCTCGACCAGCGCATGCGCCAGGACGAGAGCGCCGGCATCATGGAAGCGATCGACGCACGCTTCACCGCTTTGGCCAAGCGCATCGAGACGCGCACACCCGATCCCGCCAGCGAGATGGCGATCCGTGGACTGGAAAGCCGGCTCGAGGACATTTCCAGCCGGCTGGAATCGTCCGCGCAGCAGGTCGCGGGCATCGATCCGGCGCTGATCCGAAGCCTCGAAGCGCAGGTCGCCGGCCTGTCGGCGCATCTTTCCAAGCCCGGCACGCCGCTGCCTGAATTCGAAGACATCAGCCCGCGCCTCAACGAGATCGAGAAGTCGCTGGCCGGCACACGCGATTCCATCCTGAGCGTGGCGCGGGAGGCGGCCGAAAGCGCCGTCAGATCGCTTGCCGACTCGACGTCGAGCACGGCCCAAACCAACGCGACCGCCGTGGCCGGCCTCGCCCAGGACCTGAAGACGCTCGAAGCGCTCACCCGCCGCTCCGACGAGCGCAACTCGCGGACATTCGAGGCGATCCACGACACGCTGCTCAAGATCGTCGACCGGCTCGGCTCGCTGGAATCGGGCGAGACCAGCGAAGCGGTCAGCGAACTGGTCGATCCGCAGCCGGCCAGCAAGCGCGGGCGCGGCGGCAAGATCGCGGTGCAGGACGCGCCTTCGATGGACATCGACCAGCCGCAGCCGCTCACGGGAGACATGGCCAGCCTTGAAGGCCGCGCCCCGGCCATCATGCGCGACGAGCCAAGCGCGCCACGCACGCCGGCCGAGGCCGCCGCAGCGGCGGCGATGGCGGCGCTCGGACCGGATGCGATCGGCGACAAGAGCGAGGCGGCCGGCCGCAGGAAATCCATGTTCAGCGGCCTCGCGCGCGCCTTCAAGGGCAAGAAGGAGGCGGACACGCAGCCGCTTGCCGGCTCTGAGCCGGTCGCCGACGTGCCGAGCGTCGACATAGACGAACCGCTCGACCCCAGGGCCGCCAACCGGCCCTTGGAACCCGGTTCCGGCGCGCCGGACCTCAACGCCATCATGAAGCGCGTGCGCGACGAGCGCGGCGGCCAGCCTGCGCGGCGCACCGAGAGCGATGCCGCCAAGTCCGATTTCATCGCCGCGGCCCGCCGCGCGGCCCAGGCCGCCGCCGCGGAAGCCGACACGCTGAAGCGGCAATCGACCATGACCGGCCCGGTCAAGGCGCTGAGGGTCGGCGACCTGCTCAAGGCGCGACGCAAGCCGATCCTCATGGCGGCCGCCGCGATCATGATGGCGCTGGCCGGCCTGCAGCTGGGCAAGGCCTTCCTGGCAGATCCCGTCGAAACGGCCAACAACCAGCCCGCGCCGGTCGTCTCCACACAGACGGTCGATACGGCTTCGCTCAGCGCCGCGGCCGCGCCGCAAGCCGACACGCAGAAAGCCGATACGGACACCGCGCAGGCCGAAAATGCCCCGGCCCGACCCGTCAGGCAGGCCGAGCCCGTCAAGGACGCTGCCCCGGCCGCCTCTATCCCTTCAAGTCCCGAAGCCGCCGGCATGCCCGCCGAACCGACGCCCGCGCCGGTGGCGCTTGCGGCGCCTGCCATGCCGGCGCCAACGCCGATGGCTTCCGCGACGCCATCCGAACCTGCCGCGGCAGCCTCCACAGCAACCGATACGGATGGCGACACGCAGCCGGTGGCCAAGGAGGCGGCCAGTCCGGCAGCTGAAGGCGCCGCGGCCAGCGCGCCGGCCGCCACCTCCGCCGACACGACAGGCGCCGTGCCGCCCGCGGCAGGCCAGACGGCGGCGGCCAAATTCGACATTCCGTCCGAGATCGGTCCGGTGGCGCTGCACGACGCGGCCGCGGGCGGTGACGCCAAGGCGCTGTTCGAGATCGGCTCGCGCTACGCGGAATCGCGCGGCGTCAAGGAAGACATGAAGGCGGCCGCGAAATGGTACGAGCAGTCGGCCGAGCTGGGCTTCGCGCCGGCCGAGTACCGCATCGGCAATTTCTACGAAAAGGGCATCGGCGTCGCGCGCGACATCAAGAAGGCCAAGACCTACTACCAGCTCGCCGCCGAACAGGGCAACGCCAGCGCCATGCACAATCTGGCGGTGCTGTTCGCCATGGCGGCGGACGGCGTGACGGACAATGAATCGGCGACGCACTGGTTCCAGGAGGCCGCCGACCTCGGCGTCAAGGACAGCCAGTTCAACCTCGGCATCCTGGCCGCCAAGGGCGTCGGCATGAAGCAGAACCTGGAAGAATCCTACAAGTGGTTCGCGCTCGTCGCCAAGACCGGCGACAAGGACGCCGCCGCCAAGCGCGATGAGATCGCCAACGCATTGCGCCCCGAGCAGCTCGAGCGGGCGCGCGCCGCCACGGAATTGTGGAAGGCCAAGCCGCTCAACGCGGCCGCCAACTCGGCCGACGTTCCGGAATCCTGGCAGGACAGCGCACCGCAGACCACCGCCGGTATCGACATGAAGAAGGCGGTGAAGAACATCCAGCTGATCCTCAACAAGAACGGCTATGACGCCGGCGGCGCCGACGGCGTGATGGGCGGCAAGACCAAGAACGCCATCATGGCCTTCCAGACCGACAACAAGATGAAGCCGACCGGCGAGGTCGACGCGCCGCTCGTCAAGGCGCTGCTAGCGAAGAAATAACGGCAGGCGCGTCGCATACGCGACGCCTTGCCACACATTTGCCTGTTAACTGATTGAGATGGTTTTTGTTTCGGCGCGACGGGGGATTCTGAGCCCGCCGCCGCGCCGGCGCAAGAAAAAATTGGCTTTTCGGTGTTTTAGTGTCCGGGGACGGCACTATGCGCCGACAGACAAACTGATCGAGACAGACGGGTGGGCATCTATCTCCCGATCGCGGAAATTTCCGTCAACGTCTTCGTGCTGCTGGCGATGGGCGCGGCGGTGGGCTTCCTGTCGGGCATGTTCGGGGTCGGCGGCGGCTTCCTGATCACGCCGCTCCTGATCTTCTACAACATCCCGCCGGCGATCGCGGTGGCCACCGGCGCCAACCAGGTCATCGCCTCCTCCTTCTCCGGCGCGCTGTCGCACTTCAAGCGCGGCACGCTCGACTTCAAGCTGGGTGGGGTGCTGCTGGCCGGCGGCATCGTCGGCTCGACGGCCGGCATCTACGTCTTCGCGCTGTTGCGCCGGCTCGGCCAGCTCGACCTCTTCATCTCGCTGCTCTACGTCGCGCTGCTCGGCACCGTCGGCGGACTGATGCTGGTGGAGAGCGTCAACGCGCTGCGCGCCAGCCGCAGCGGCGCAGCACCCGTGCTCAAGAAATCCGGACAGCACAACTGGATCCACCGGCTGCCGTTCAAGATGCGCTTCCGCGCCTCGAAACTGTTCGTCAGCGTCATCCCGGTGCTTGGGCTGGGTGCGGCGATCGGCTTCCTGTCATCGATCATGGGCGTCGGCGGCGGCTTCATCATGGTGCCGGCGCTGATCTATCTGCTCAAGGTGCCGACCAATGTCGTTATCGGGACCTCGCTGTTCCAGATCATCTTCACCTCGGCCTACACCACGCTGGTGCATGCCACGACCAACCAGACGGTCGACGTGATCCTGGCCTTCCTGCTGATGGCGGGCGGCGTCGCCGGCGCGCAATATGGCGCCAAGGCCGGCCAGCGGCTGCGCGGCGAACAGTTGCGCGCCCTTCTGGCGATGCTGGTGCTGGCCGTCGCCATCCGCCTCGCCGTCGATCTTTTCGTGACGCCGCCCAATCTCTATTCGCTGTCCGCCGCGGGCCTCAACTGATGGCGGGACCCAGAGCATTTGCAGCCGCCGTCCCGTTGTCGATGCTCCTTGCCCTTTCCCCGGCAACTGCGCAGACGCCGCCCGTCGAAAGCATCCAGATCGGACTGTCGACCGACGCCATCTCCATCACGGCAGGCTTCTCCGGCGCCGATCTCACCATTTTCGGATCGCTGGAAAATCCCGATCCGCTGATCGCCCGCCAGGGGCGCTACGACGTCGTCGTCGTGCTCGAAGGGCCGCCAAGGCCGGTCGTGGTCCGGCGCAAAGACCGCGTGCTCGGCGTCTGGGTCAACCTGGACTCGGAGACGTTCGAGAACGTGCCGGTCTCCTATTCCGTCGCGACGACGCGGCCGCTGCAGGACATCGCCGAGCCCGCCAAATACAAGCAGCTCTCGCTCGGCGCGCAGAACCTCTACATGAAGCCCGCCGACGAGACCGACAGCCCGGCAACCATCGAGGAATTCACCGCAGCGCTGCGCGACCGCAAGGCGGCGACGGGCCTCTACAGCGAGAATGTCGGCGGCGTGCAATTCCTGTCGCAGAACCTGTTTCGCGCCACCGTGCGGCTCGCGCCCAACGTGCCGGTCGGCACCCATAAGGCGCGCGCGTTCCTGTTCAAGAGCGGCATGTTCGTCAAGGAAAGCTCGGCCCAGCTCGAAATCCGCAAGTCCGGTTTCGAGCAGTCGGTCTTCCGCGTCGCGCATGACTATTCCTTCCTCTACGGCGTGTTCGCCATATCGCTCGCCATGCTGACCGGCTGGCTGGGACGGCTCATCTTCCGCAAGGATTGATGTCGGGGAAATGGAAGGACCCATTTCCCGTGAAAAGAGGGTTTCCCTTTTCCCGGTTTTGCGATACATCGCCGCCTCCCAGCCCTAGGGATAAGCAACACATTCAATTTCGATAGAGCGGTCCGACCTTCCGGTTGACGGCGCGCGATGCGTCGGCTTGCCGCTATGAAACAACGACAGGAGGCTGCGATGCGATCGGCATTCGGCGGCATCGATTTCGGCACGTCCAATTCCACCGTGGGCGTGATCCGCGACGGCCGGGCGCGGCTGGTGGCGCTGGAAGGCGAGCAACCCACCCTGCCGAGCGCCGTGTTCTTCAATTTCGAGGACGGCTACACCTATTTCGGCCGTCGCGCGATCAGCGACTACACAGACAGCATCGAAGGGCGGCTGATGCGCTCCCTGAAGAGCGTGCTCGGCAGCACGCTTGCCAACGAAAAGACCCGCATCAAGGCGCGCCAGATCGGCTTCATCGACATCGTCGGCATGTTCGTCGGCCATTTGAAGAATCGGCTGGAAGAGGACACCGGCGGTCCGGTCGAGAACGTGGTGCTCGGCCGGCCCGTGCAGTTCGTCGACGACGACGCGGCCGCCGACGCGAAGGCGCAGGGCGAATTGGAAAAGGCCGCCCGCGCGCAAGGCTTCAAGCACATCGCCTTCCAGTTCGAGCCGATCGCTGCGGCGCTCGATTACGAGCAGAAGGTCACCCGCGAGGAGCTGGCGCTGATCGTCGACATGGGCGGCGGCACATCCGACTTCTCGATCGTGCGGGTCTCGCCGGAGCGCGCGCGCTCAAGCGACCGCAAGGCCGACATCCTCGCCAATCGCGGTGTCCATATCGGCGGCACCGATTTCGACCGGCTGCTCAGCATCGCCCATGTCATGCCCGAGCTTGGCTATCTGACACGTACCAAGGACCACAAGCGCAACCTGCCCGCGGCCTATTTCATCGACCTTGCGACCTGGCAGCGCATCAACCTCGTCTATACCGCCAAGGCGATGAACGACCTGCGGCAGATCCGCTACGAGGCGGAGCGGGCCGATCTCGTCGACCGTTTCATCCATGTCGTCGAGCACCGCTACGGCCATGCGATGGCCGGCCTGGTCGAAAGAGCCAAGATCGCGCTGACCGATCAGTCCTCGGCCGAGGTGAAGGTGTCGCTCCCCGGCGCGCGCTTCGCGGCGGAGATCACGCGCGCGGGTCTCGAAGAGACCATTGCGAACGACATCGAACGCGTGTCCGCGACGGTCCAGCAGACCATCGCGGACGCCGGCGTCGATGCCTCCGCCATCACTGCCGTGTTCCTCACCGGCGGCTCGACCGCGATCCCGCTGGCGAAGCGGCGTATCCTATCGCTGGTACCGCAAGCTTCCGTCATCGAAGGCGACATGTTCGGCTCGGTCGGCCTTGGGCTGGCGCTCGACGCGCAGCGCAAATACGCCTGACCGACGGAGATTGGCGAAGACGCCCGTCTCTTCGTCATCTACGGGCGAAGCAAGGAGCGAAGCGACGCGCGCAGACCCGAGGATCCATTCCGTAACTTCGACGCGCCGCTACGGGTCCAGAATTCTGCTCCGTTGCATTCCTCGGCCGATGTAACGGAATGGATTCTAGGGTCTCCGCGACGTCGCTTCGCGACTGCTTCGCCCTAGAATGACGAAGTTCGGAGGCCTCGGCCAATCGCGAGCGTTTGCGACGATCCGCATTCTGAGACGCTGACCAGATGTCGCCTGAGGTTAGCTGACCTTTCCACCGAGATGCGCCTTCAGCGCCATCTGGGCGAGGCTCGCCTGGCGGTCGCGATGCGTGATCATGGCGAAGTCGCGTTTCGGCAAGTCGACCGGCACGGCCCTGAGGCTGCCCTCCGCCAGGGAGCGGGCAACGACGAGTTCCGAGATGATCGTCGCCCCCGCGCCGGCCTCCACCGCCTGGCGCACGGCCTCGTTGCTGGGCAGGACGAGGAAGATCTGCAGCTCCGCCGGCGGGACCCCTTGGCTGAGCGCGAAATCCTCCAGCGCCTCGCGCGTGCCCGACCCGCCTTCCCTGATGATCCAGCGCAACGCCCTGATGTCGAGATTGCCCGCCCGCGTCATCGGAATTTCGGGATGCGAGCGCGCCACGACCAGCATCGGGCGATCCTCGTCGACCGTGGCGCGGCGCAGGATGTCGGACTCGGTGCGGCCCTCGACCAGTCCGAAATCGGCGCGGCCGTCGAGCACATTGGTCTCCACCTGCCTGGTGTTGCCGATCGTCACGCTCAGCTTCACGGCGGGATAGGCTTCGTGGAAGGCGGCCAGGCGACGCGGCAGCCAGTAGCTGGCTATGGTCTGGCTGGCCGCGATCGACAGGCTGCCGGCGACGGTCTGCGAGACATCCTCCAGCACGCCGCGGGCAGCAGCGGCGCGATCCAGGACTGCCTTCGCCTCGGGCAGGAAGCGGTGGCCGGTCTGGGCCAGTTCGATGTTGCGGCCGACCCGGTTGAACAGGCGCACGCCGTGCTGGCTTTCGAGCGCGCGGATGGCGGCCGAGGCCGCCGACTGCGAGATGCCGAGCCGTTCGGCGGCCTTGGTCATATGGCCGTGCTCGGCGACGGCGACGAAGATGCGCAACTGATCGAGAGTCATGGCCAACTAAGAAGCAGAATCGATCGGAATTACAAGAGCTGCTTGTTAGACGCATCAATTGCTTTGTTCTAAGTTTTCACTTGAAGTTGGAAAAAATTGGTCGTCAGAGGCCAAGAGTGGGAAATGACAGGGCGCTTCAAATCCCTATTCGCGCATTGGAGCCGGCGGCTGAAGCGGCAGCTTGCCGGTGAGCGATATCATCCCGAACTTCACTATATGCGTGGCCCTGGTCCGAAAACGAAGGCCAAGATGGCGAGCGGCAAGAGCGTTCGCGGATCATGAGCAATGCCGCGCCGCGCGGCGCCAACTCCGCACCTTCGCAGCGGCCGCTGACCGACAGCCGAGCGCCGGACGAAGGCGACGGGGTCGAGACCTCGCCGAGCGTCTCCGACCGCACCGCCAAGACCACCTGCTACATGTGCGCCTGCCGCTGCGGCATCGACGTCCATATCAAGGACGGCAAGGTCCGCTACATCAATGGCAACAAGGACCATCCGGTGAACCGCGGCGTGATCTGCGGCAAGGGCAGCGCCGGCATCATGCAGCATTACAGCCCGGCGCGACTGAGGAAGCCGCTGCTGAGGACCGGTCCGCGCGGCTCGGGCGAATTCCGCGAGATCGAGTGGGAAGAAGCGCTGACCATCGCCACCGAGCGGCTGTCGGCGATCCGCCGCACCGATCCGAAAAAGCTCGCCTTCTTCACCGGACGCGACCAGTCGCAATCGCTGACCGGCTGGTGGGCGGCGAAATTCGGCACGCCCAATTTCGCCGCGCATGGCGGCTTCTGCTCCGTCAACATGGCGGCCGGCGGGCTCTACACGATCGGCGGCTCGTTCTGGGAGTTCGGCGAGCCCGACTGGGACAACACCCGATATTTCATGCTGTTCGGCGTCGCCGAGGATCATGATTCCAACCCGATCAAGATCGGCCTCGGCAAGCTCAAGGCGCGCGGCGTCAAGGTGGTTTCGATCAATCCCTGCCGCACGGGCTACAATGCCATCGCCGACGACTGGATCGGCATCAGGCCGGGCACGGACGGCCTGTTCGTGCTGGCGCTCGTCCACGAACTGCTCAAGGCCGGCCGTGTCGATCTGGATTACCTGCTGCGCTACACCAATGCGCCGGTGCTGGTCGTGCAAGAGCAGGGGGCCGCCGATGACGGACTGTTCGTTCGCGACGCCGACGGCAACCCGCTCGCGTGGGACAGGGTGGCAAAGCGGCCGGTCAACGCAGCCGACTCCCAAGCAAAGCCGGCGCTGACCGGCAGCTATGACGTTGGCGGGCGGCGCTGCGTGCCGGTCTTCCAGCTGATTGCCGAACGCTATCTCGACAAGACGTACTCGCCGCACGCCGTGGCGGAGCGCTGCGGTGTCGACGCCGGAACGATCCGGCGCATCGCGGCGGAGCTGGCGCATGTCGCCTTCGAGCAGACGATCGAACTGCCGATCGCCTGGACCGACTGGGCGGGCCGCCGGCACGAGACGATCAAAGGCCGGCCTGTGTCGATGCACGCCATGCGCGGCATCTCGGCCCATTCCAACGGTTTCCACACCTGCCGTGCCATCCACCTGCTGCAGGTTCTGCTCGGCACTGTCGACGTTCCGGGCGGCTTCCGCTTCAAGCCGCCCTATCCACGCTGCGCGCCGCCGGGGCCGAAGCCATGCGGAAAAAACGCCCAGCCGATGACGCCGCTGGATGGCATGCCGCTCGGCTTCGTCTGCGGACCGGACGATCTTCTGGTCGACGAGGCCGGCCGTCCCACCCGCATCGACAAGGCCTATTCCTGGGAAGCGCCTTTGGCCGCGCACGGGCTTATGCACACGGTCATCCGCAATGCCTGGGCCGGCGATCCTTATCCGATCGACACGCTGATGATGTACATGTCGAACATGGCGTGGAACTCGTCGATGAACACGGTCGAGACGATTGCCATGCTGACCGACAAGGACGAGGCCGGCGCCTACAGGATCCCCTTCATCATCTATTCCGACGCCTATTATTCCGAGACCGTGCCGTTCGCCGATCTGGTGCTGCCCGACACCACCTATCTCGAGCGGCACGACTGCATCAGCCTGCTCGACCGGCCGATCAGCCATGCCGACGGAGCCGCCGACGCCATCCGCCATCCGGTGGTGGAGCCGGACCGCGACGTGCGGCCCTTCCAGTCGGTGCTGATCGAGCTCGGCGCGCGGCTCGGCCTGCCAGGCTTCGTCGACGAGCACGGTTCGGCGAAATACCGCGACTATGCCGACTACATCGTCAACCACGAGCGCACGCCCGGCATCGGTCCTTTAGCCGGCTGGCGCGGCAAGGATGGCGGCGCGATCGGCAAGGGCGACGTCAACCCCGACCAGCTGCAGCGCTACATCGACAATGGCGGCTTCTGGCACCACGATTTTTCCGACGACCAGCGCTACTACAAGATGGGCAACCGCGCCTATCTCGACTTCGCGGTCGAGATGGGTTTCATCGCCAAGGCCGAGCCGATCGTCTTCCAGCTCTATTCGGAGCCGATCCAACGTTTCCGATTGGCCGCGCGTGGCCACGGCAAGGTGCAGCCGCCTGCCGCCGAGCGCGGCCGTATCGAAGCCTATATGGACCCGTTGCCGTTCTGGTATGCGCCCTTCGAGGACGACGCCGTCGACCTCGAAAAGTATCCGCTGCATGCGCTGACGCAGCGGCCGATGCATATGTACCATTCCTGGGGATCGCAAAATGCCTGGCTGAGGCAGATCACCAGCCAGAACCGGCTGTTCGTGCATGCGGACACCGCCACCAACCTTGGCCTTGCCGACGACGACTGGGTCTGGATCGAAAGCGTCAACGGAAGGGTGAAGGGTCAGATCAAGCTGATCGACGGCGTGAACCCGGACACGGTGTGGACCTGGAACGCGATCGGCAAGCGGCGCGGAAGTTGGGGCCTGAAGGACGATGCGGCGGAGAGCAATCGCGGCTTCCTGCTCAACCACATCATCGGCGACCAGACTGCGGCCGACGCCAGCGGCAAGCGCTATTCGAATTCGGACCCGGTCACGGGACAGGCGGCATGGTTCGACCTGCGCGTGCGGATTGTCAAATGCGCGGCCGAGGAAGCCGGCTTCACCGAGCCGCAATTCGAGCGTTTCGCCCGCCCGCCACATTTCGAGCCTTCGCCGGATGTGCTTCGCTTCGGCGCCGCGTTCCGCATGAAGAGGGAAGCCGCCGAATGACCTGCCTTCCCGCCCGGACCGACAAGAAGCTCGGCCTCGTCATCGACCTCGACACCTGCGTCGGCTGCCAGGCCTGCGTCACGGCCTGCAAGGAGTGGAACACCGGCGGCCATATGGCGCCGCTGAGCGACATCGATCCCTATGGCGGGCATGTCGACGGCGTCTGGTTCAACCGGGTGCACAGCTACGAGCACACGACGGAATTGGGCGGCCGCACGGTGAATTTTCCGCGCTCCTGCCTGCATTGCGAGACGCCGGCCTGCGTCACCGTCTGCCCTACCGGCGCCTCCTACAAGCGCGCCTCGGACGGCATCGTACTGGTCGACGAGGACAAATGCATTGGTTGCAAGCTGTGCAGCTGGGCCTGCCCGTATGGCGCGCGCGAGTTCGACACGGATGTCGGCGTGATGAAGAAATGCACGCTCTGCGTCGACCGCATCTACAACGACAATCTTGCCGAGGAGGACCGCGTGCCGGCCTGCGTCGCCGCCTGCCCGACCAGCGCCCGGCATTTCGGCGACCTCGGCGATCCGGCCTCGGCGATCTCGCAGCTTGTCGAGGAGCGTGGCGGCGTGGCGCTGATGCCGGAGCTCGGCTACAAGCCGACCAACCGGTACCTGCCGCCGCGCGCCCGCAGCCAACGCGCGGCGAAGGTCGACGCGCCCGCGCTGGAGCCGATCAAGGCCGAGGGCGGCTTCCTCGGCTGGATCGACCGCATGCTTTCGAATTAGCCGATCATGCATCCCGCTTTCTCGGTCGTCTTCTTCACCACCGCCACCGGCGCCGGCTACGGCCTGCTGGCGCTGCTCGGCCTGCTTGGGGGGCTTGGGGTGATCCCGGCCGATTTCTGGCTTGGCTTTGTCGGCATGGCGTTGGCGCTCGGCCTGATCGTCGCTGGCCTGTTGTCCTCCACGGGCCATCTGGGCCGGCCCGAGCGTGCATGGCGCGCCTTCTCGCAATGGCGCAGCTCCTGGCTGTCGCGCGAAGGCGTGGCCTCGGTCGCGACCTTCATCCCGGCCGCGCTGTTCGGCATAGGCTGGGTGTTTCTCGGCGAGAGCGGAGGATGGGTGGCCGCCACCGGGCTCCTGACGGCGGCAGGCGCGGTGACGACAGTCTGTACGACCGGCATGATCTACGCTTCGCTAAGGCCGATCGCCCAATGGCACAGCCGCTACACTTTGCCGGCTTATCTAATCTTTGCGACGATGACCGGAAGCGTTCTCGGCAATGCCCTGCTTCAGGGGTTCAAGCTGGGTTCAACGCCGATGCTGACCGGGGCTTTGCTCGCCGTGCTTGCCGGCTGGAGTTGGAAGCTGGCGACCTGGCGCCACAACGACCGGCTGGAGATTCCGACAACCGCCAACACGGCGACGGGCCTTGCCGGCGGCACGGTACGGTCGATCGAATGGCCGCACACGGAAGAAAACTATCTGCTGAAGGAAATGGGCTTCCGCATCGCGCGCAAGCACAGCGCGAAGCTGCGGCGGATCACGCAGGCGCTGGCTTTCGCCGCGCCAGCCATCCTGCTGGCGACCGTGTACTTCCTGCCATGGCCGATAGGCGCAATCGCATCGGTGCTTGCAGCGATCGCGCAACTCGCCGGCATGCTGGTCGAGCGCTGGCTGTTCTTCGCCGAGGCGAAGCACACGGTCACGCTCTACTATGGACGATAAAGGACCTCAGCCCGGCCGCAGCATCGAGCCGGAGATCGCAAAAATGCGTTCGGCGCCGAGCATATAGGCAACCAGCGTTTCCAGCCGGAACAGGCCGGCATAGGCGCGGTCGAGCACGTTGAGCGAACCGGTATAAGCGCCGAAGGCCGGCATGATCATGCGGCCGCCATCGCCGGCGAAGCAACGCCGCCTGACCGAGCGGCCGCGCTGGACGATGCGGGCACAAGGATGGAGATGGCCGGCGATCTCGCCCTCGACGCGGACCTTCGACGGTTCATGGCGAAAGAGCAGCGAGCCGATGGCCAGTTCCCGCACCGTCTCGCCCGGCAGGTCGGCTGGCGCCTCGGGGTCGTGATTGCCGGCGACCCAGAACCAGTCGCGGCCGGCCATCATCGCCTCCAGGCGCTCCCTGAAACTTGCATGCATGCGCTCGGCGCCGCCGCCGTCATGGAAGGAGTCGCCGAGGCTGACGACGATCCGCGGCTGATAGTCGGCGATGACCGCCTGCAATTGCAGCAAGGTCGCGCCAGTGTCGTAAGGCGGGATCAGCGCACCGCGTTTGGCGAAGGACGAGCCTTTTTCGAGATGCAGGTCGGAGACCGCGAGCAGCCGCAGATCGGGGAAATAGAGGACGCCACGCCGGTCGCAGACCGCGCGCTCGCCGGCGATGCCGACAAGGTCGGCCTCGGCGATCAGCGTTGCGCGCGACAGCGAAAAATTCATCCCCTCTTTGTCCCGTCTTTAGTCCGTCATCTCGGGCCCCATGGCCTCTTCGACGAGGGTGGCGGCATCCATCAAAAGCGTCTCGTCAGCCTCGCCATTCACCGGCATCTTGCCGATTTCGAGCATGATCGGCACGGCGAGCGGCGATATCTGCTCGAGATTCTTATGCATGATTCGACCGCGGATGCGCGAGAGCATCTCGGCAAGTCTGCTGACATCGAGCAACCCGGTCGCGGCATCCGTGCGGGTTGCCTGCAGCAGAATATGATCGGGTTCGTGGCTGCGCAGCACATCGTAGATCAGATCGGTCGAAACGGTCACCTGCCGGCCGCTTTTCTCCTTACCCGGATGGCGCTTTTCGATCAGTCCGGAAATCAGCGCGCAATTGCGAAAGGTGCGCTTCAAGAGCCAGCTGTCGGCAAACCAGGCTTCGAGATCATCGCCCAGCATGTCTTGATCGAACAGCGTGGCCAGCGACGGTTTCCTGTTCTTGAACATCCAGCCCATGTCGGCCAGAGACCAGATGGCCAGCGCATAGTCGGTGGCCACGAATCCGACCGGCTTCGCGCCCGCGCGGTCGAGCCGCCGGGTAAGCAGCATGCCGAGCGTCTGATGCGCAAGCCTGCCCTCGAACGGATAGGCCACCATGTAATACCGGTTGCCGCGCGGAAAGGTTTCGATCAACAGGTCGTCGCGTTTCGGCAAGACAGATTTGTCCGCCTGAAATCTCAACCAGTCAGCGACCTGCTCGGGCAGCTTCTTCCAGCGTTGCGGGTCGTCGAGCATGGCTCGAACCTGCTCAGCCAGATAGGTCGAAAGCGGGAATTTGCCGCCGCCATAGTAGGGCACCTTCGCGTCGCTGCCGGGCGCGTTCGAGACGAAGCACTCATTCTCGCGAATGCCTTCGAAGCGCAGTATCTTGCCGGCGAACATGAAGGTGTCGCCGTGGGTCAAAGTCTCCAGGAATGCTTCCTCGATCTTTCCCAACACCCTGCCGCCGCGCGAGGCTGCCCCCCTGCTGCCCGCCTGGACGTAACGCACATTGAGCGCCGGCACTTCGATGATGGTGCCGACATTGAGCCTGTATTGCTGGGCGACGGCCGGATTTGAAACCCGCCACAAGCCTTCCTTGGTCTGCCGGATGCGGGCGTAGCGTTCGTAATTTCTCAGCGCGTAGCCGCCGGTGGCGACGAAGTCGATGACCCGGTCGAATGTCGGACGATCCAGGCTGGCGTAGGGTGCGGCCGTTCTTACTTCATCGAACAACGCGTCGGCATGGAACGGCGCCCCACATGCGCAACCCAGCACGTGCTGGGCCAGGACGTCCAGACCGCCATTGACCAATGGCGGCGTATCCTGCGCGCCGAGATAGTTAGCGTCGAGCGCGGCGCGGCATTCGAGCACCTCGAAGCGGTTGGCCGGGATCAGGATCGCCTTGGACGGCTCGTCCATTCGGTGAT
Organism: Mesorhizobium sp. M2C.T.Ca.TU.002.02.1.1; assembly: GCF_003997225.1. Lineage (NCBI taxonomy): Bacteria > Pseudomonadati > Pseudomonadota > Alphaproteobacteria > Hyphomicrobiales > Phyllobacteriaceae > Mesorhizobium > Mesorhizobium sp. M2C.T.Ca.TU.002.02.1.1. Next base: position 5,018 of record NZ_RZTO01000019.1, on the reverse strand, counting down.
TGGCACGGCCGATGCGCTGCGCCAGACGGCTGGCTCCCTTCGGTGCGCCGACATGCACGACCAGATCGACATCGCCCCAGTCGATGCCGAGATCCAATGTCGAGGTGGCGACGATGGCGCGCAACGCGTTTTCGCCCATTGCCTTCTCGACCCGGCGGCGCTGGGCGACGTCAAGGGATCCGTGATGAAGCGCGATCGGCAGCGTATCTTCGTTGACGCGCCATAGCTCCTGGAACAGCAGCTCGGCCTGGCTGCGCGTGTTGACGAAAAGCAGCGTGGTCTTGTGCCGCTTGATCTCGCGGTAGATTTCAGGCGTGGCGTAGCGGGCCGAATGGCCGGCCCAGGGCACCCGTTCTTCCGAGTCGAGGATCGATATCTCGGGCTTCGCGCCGCCTGTGACGACGATGAGCTCGGACATGGCGCCCGGAGAAGCCTGACTAACCAGCCAGCGCCGCAATTCGTCCGGCTCGGCCACGGTCGCCGATAAGCCTATGGTCTGCAACCCGGGAACAAAAGCGCGCAACCGCGCCAGGCCGAGCGCCAGCAGGTGTCCGCGCTTGGAGGTGACCAGCGAATGCAGCTCATCGAGCACGACATAGCGCAAATCCTCGAAGAAACGCCTGGCGTCGCTCGAGGCGATCAGCAGCGCGAGTTGCTCGGGTGTGGTCAGCAATATGTCGGGCGGCGCCAGCTTCTGCCGCTGGCGCTTGTGTGAAGGCGTGTCGCCGGTACGGGTCTCGATGGTGACGGGCAGGCCAATCTCCTCGACCGGCTTGCCGAGATTGCGCTCGATATCGACGGCCAGCGCCTTGAGCGGCGATATGTAGAGCGTGTGGATGCCGCGACGCGCCTGGCCCGGCTTGCGCTTCGGACGGTTGGCAAGCTCGGTCAGCGACGGCAGGAAGCCGGCCAGCGTCTTGCCGGCGCCGGTCGGCGCGATCAGCAGCACCGATTGGCCGCTTTGAGCCTTCGCCAGCAGGTCCAATTGATGGGCGCGTGGAGACCAGCCCTTTTCGCCGAACCATTTGACGAATGGCTCAGGCAGCAGGACGGCGGCATTCTGCTCAGCAAGGCGCGGCTGCTCGGTCACGCGCAACAGGTAGCGCGGCGGCGCGAAATCGCCAAGGAAAATCGGAACAAAAGGGGATCAGCTTTCCTCCTTCCCCGCTTGTGGGCGAAGGTGGATTGCCGCGAAGCGGCAAGACGGATGAGGGGTGTTGGAAGAAACGAGGCGTAACAAATAGAGGGATTCAAGACGCTTAGCTCTTCAACGCAGCGATCCGGCCAGCACCCCTCATCCGTCTCGGCGCTGCGCGCCGATCCACCTTCTCCCACAAGGAGAGAAGGGGAAGCTGGCGCTATGGCCTCCTGAACCCCGTCGGGCCGCCATAGAGATAGCCGATGCGGTCGACCGCCTCTTTCAGCCCCTCGCGCGAGACCAGCATGGTGTGGCCGTTGGCGTGGATCATGTCCTTTTCGTCGGTCATGATGGCGACATGGCCTTTCCAGAAGACGAGGTCGCCGCGCTGAAGTCCTGAATAGTCCGCACCCGGCTCGAACGGCGTGCCGATCGATGCCGCCTGCATGTCGGAATCGCGCAGCACATCCTTGCCAGTCATGCGCATCGCAAGCTGCACCAGACCGGAGCAGTCGATGCCGAAGCCGGAGACGCCACCCCACAGATAGGGCGTGCCGAGGAAGCTTTCGGCGACCGTGACGTAATCGTCCGCCAACTCGGCGATCGGCCGCAAATGGCGGGCGATGACCGCCTGGCCGGATGGCAGAAGGGCGTAATGCGTGCCGCGCGTTTCGGCCGAACCGGTTACCGTGACGGTCGAGCCCATCGACAGCTGTCCGCCGATCGGAAAGCGCAGATCGGGGCCTGGATAGAGGAAGGTACGCGGTACCGAAACGATGTGCGTGGGCGCATGTTCGCGCTGGCCAAGAAGATTGTCCGCCACATAGCCGACATAGCCGTCGCGCTCGGCCTGCACCCAGGCCCAACCTTCGGCATCCTCGAAGACAAGCACGTCGTCGCCGAACAGCGCCTGCGTGTTCACGCCCGCATCGGGGCGCGGCGCCTTGCGCAGGTCGGCGACCGACGTGGTGATCCGCGCCGGGCGACCGCTGACGAAGCGGTCGGCGGCGACCTCGCCCTTCAGCCTCGCATCGGCAAGGTCGGAGCGGAAGACATGAAGGCGGGCATCCCTGGCTGTCAAATCGATAATCCAGTCGTCAGCAATGAGGTCAGATGGGCAGGTCATGCGCCCTGGCGACGATACCATCGCCGAAGCGCTCGACAAAGAGCGCGCCTTCCACCGTGCGCCGGATCAGCACGTTGCGCTTGTCGAGCTCGTCGCGATGGCGCGAGACCAGCTTCAGCGCGCCCATCGTGTCCAGCGCCCGGGTGATGACCGGCTTGGTGACGTTGAGCTTTGCCGCCAGCCCGCGCACCGTGTGCGGCGGCGGGTCAAGATAGATGGTGAACAGGATCGCCGTCTGGCGCATCGTGAGATCGGGCTCGCCGTCGCGCACCTGGGCCAGCATCACCTGCTGCCACAGTCGCAAGGCCTGGCTCGGGCGCATCGAGATCGACATGCGCGAAGCATGCCGGCAAATTGTTTCGGTTCCGTTTCAGTGACGATTTGATTGCCGACTTGCTGTGCAGGCCTCAGCCAAACCGCTCAGTAATTATCCGCTCCAGGGCGCGAATGCCTTGCGCCTCGCCGCCGGTCAGGCCGTAGGGGCGATCGGCCGGGTTCCAGGCGAAGATGTCGAAATGCGCCCAGCTGTGGGTCTTCTCGACGAAGCGCTTGAGGAAAAGCGCCGCGGTGATCGATCCGGCGAAGCCGTCGGTGGTCACATTGTTGATGTCGGCGATCTTCGAGGAAAGCTTTGCATCATAGGGACGCCACAGCGGCATGCGCCAGAGCGGATCCTCGACTGCCACGGAGGCGGCGGCAAGATCGGCGGCAAGCGTCTCGTCGGCGGTGTAGAAAGGCGGCAGATCCGGCCCCAATGCGACGCGCGCGGCGCCGGTCAGCGTCGCCATGTCGACCAGCAAGGCCGGCTGCTCCTCATCGGCCAGCGCCAGCGCGTCGGCGAGAACCAGCCGCCCTTCCGCATCCGTGTTGCCGATCTCGACCGTGATGCCCTTGCGGCTCCTCAGCACATCGCCCGGCCGGAAGGCATTGCCGGCGATCGAATTCTCGACGGCGGGGATCAGCACGCGCAGCCGGACATTCAATTTCGCCGCCATGATCATGGAGGCGAGACCCAGCACGTTGGCGGCGCCTCCCATATCCTTCTTCATCAAAAGCATGCCCGACGACGGCTTGATGTCGAGGCCGCCGGTGTCGAAGCAGACGCCCTTGCCGACCAGCGTCACCTTCGGCGCATCGCCCGGTCCCCAGGTCATGTCGATCAGTCGCGGCGCGCCGGTCGAGGCCCGGCCGACCGCGTGGATCATCGGGAAATTCCGCGCCAGGAGATCGTCGCCATGGATCACGGAGATATCGGCGCCATGGGCGGCCACGAGGTTCCGGACGGCTTCTTCCAGTTCGAGCGGCCCCAGGTCGCTGGTCGGCGTGTTGACGAGGTCGCGTGTCAGGAACACGCTGTCGGCGACGCGGCGAACATGCGTGGCGTCTGCGCCTTCCGGAAGCGCAAAGCGCAAGGCCTTGCCCGGTTTCTTGCCGTAGCGGGTGAAGACATAGCCCCCAAGGACCAGCGCGAGCGCGGCGAGATCGGGCTGCGCGGGGGCCGAGGCGAAATGCCAGTCGCCTTCCGGCAACGCCCTTGCGAGCGCGCCTAGGGCAAGCGTGCTTTCGCCGTCGCCTATGCCGAACAGCGCGCCGGCAAGGCTGCCGCCCTCGCCCGGCAGGACCAGCACGCGCCCCGCATCGCCGGAAAAACCATTGGCCCTTGCCCAGGCGGTGGCGGGCGGCGGCAGCGCCGCGGCCTCAAGGGCATCCCTTGCCACCAGATAGACAGGCAAGGCGGTTTCCGGCTTCTGCTCGACGAGTTCGACAGGCATGTGATGATCTCCGGCCGAACAGCTTGAGTCGGCGCTTCTTAACGGTCCGTTAGGGTTAACAGAATATTTCTGCGGGAGGGAAGACGGCCAACCAATGGCCGCACAGGAATGGAGACCGGCGCCGATGCCGACCGAAGCGTTGAACCGCACAGCCAAGCGTCTGATCACCACGGTCTTCATGGCGGCGCTAGCGGCCAGCGTAGCGGGTTGCGGCAGCACCAGCCAAATGACCACCGGCTCCATCTCCCGCTCCGACAGCAGGCCGCTGGAAACGATGTCGGCCGGCGAATTGCGTACCGCCACGTCCAGGCTCGGCCAATCCTACGCCCGCAATCCGAACGACAAGCGCATTGCGATGAATTTCGCGGCGGCGCTGCAAATGGACGGCGACGCCGACCAGTCGCTGGCGGTGATGCGCAAGCTGGCAATAGCCTATCCCAAGGATCGCGAGGTGCTTGCCGCCTATGGCAAGGCGCTTGCCGCCAACGGCCAGTTCGAGCCGGCCCTCGATGCGGTGCGGCGCGCGCAGACGCCCGAATATCCGGACTGGAGGCTGGTGTCGGCGGAAGCCGCCATTCTCGACCAGATGGGGCAGAAGGACGAAGCACGGCAGGACTATCGGAAAGCGCTGGAACTGAAGCCGAACGAGCCTTCGGTGCTCTCCAATCTCGGCATGTCCTATGTGCTCGAAGGCGACCTGCGCACGGCGGAAACCTATATGCGCTCGGCCGCGCAGCAGCCCGGCGCCGACAGCAGGGTGCGGCAGAACCTCGCGCTGGTCGTCGGGTTGCAGGGCCGCTTCGACGAGGCCGAGAAGATCGCCTCGCAGGAACTGTCGCCCGAGCAGGCGCAGGCCAACATCGCCTATCTGCGGCAAATGCTTGCCCAGCAGAACGCCTGGAGCCAGTTGAAGGATCAGGACAAGGATAAGGCGAAAGTCGCCACGAACTGACCGCGGCGGGCGCTGCCAAGCATCGACCAC
>NZ_RZTO01000199.1:0-8530 GCF_003997225.1 Mesorhizobium sp. M2C.T.Ca.TU.002.02.1.1 | reverse complement strand
TGATCCCTTCGACATCCAATCAGGAGAAGAAAGATGGACTACCGACCTCTCGGCGCTTCCGGCCTGAAAGTGCCCGCCCTTTCCTTCGGCGCCGGAACTTTTGGCGGCTCCGGCCCGCTCTTCGGCCATTGGGGCAACAGCGACGCGAAGGAAGCGCGCCGGCTGGTCGACATCTGCCTGGAAGCCGGCGTCAATCTCTTCGACACGGCCGATGTCTATTCCAACGGCGCCTCGGAGGAGGTGCTTGGCGATGCCATCAAGGGTCGCCGCGACGCGGTGCTGATCTCGACCAAGACATCCCTGCCGATGGGCGACGGCCCGGCCGACTGGGGCTCGTCGCGCTCGCGCCTGATCCGCTCTGTCGACGCCGCGTTGAAGCGGCTCGGCACCGATTATATCGACCTGCTTCAGCTTCATGCCTTCGATGCCTCGACGCCGGTCGAGGAGGTGCTGTCGACGCTGGACGACCTCGTGCGCTCCGGCAAGCTGCGCTATGTCGGCGTCTCCAACTTCTCCGGCTGGCAGGTGATGAAATCGCTCGGCCTCGCCGACAGGCACGGCTATCCGCGCTATGTCGCGCACCAGGTCTATTATTCGCTGGTCGGCCGCGACTATGAGTGGGAGCTGATGCCGCTCGGCCTCGACCAGGGCGTCGGCGCGCTGGTGTGGAGCCCGCTCGGCTGGGGCCGGCTCACCGGCAAGATCCGCCGCGGCCAGCCCTTGCCGGAAAAGAGCCGGCTGCACGGCACCGCCGATTTCGGCCCGCCGGTCGAGGACGAGCATCTTTTCAAGGTGGTCGATGCGCTGGAAGCGGTCGCTGCCGAGGCCGGCAAGACCGTGCCGCAGGTCGCCATCAACTGGCTCCTGCAGCGGCCGACCGTCTCGTCCGTGATCATCGGCGCACGCAACGAGGAGCAGCTCCGCCAGAACCTCGGCGCCGTTGGCTGGGCGCTGACCTCGGAGCAGATCAAGGCGCTCGATGAAGCGAGCGCGGTGACGGCGCCCTATCCGTATTTCCCCTATCGGCGCCAGGAAGGTTTCGCTCGGCTGAACCCGCCGGCGGTCTGACGGCAGCTACACGCCGGACGGCGGCATCGCCGCCGTCCGGCGGGCCAGAGATTCGCCGTTCAAATTTTCGCCGAAGCGCTTGGGGCTCCCCGGAAGCAAAACTCCGATCTACTCAGCTATGTCGGGTACCTTCCACCGTGGCGTTCCCACGATACGCCCGCCCTTGGCCGCCTTGAAATAGGTCACCGCGAGATCCTCTTGGCACATGGAGGACAGGTATATCTGAATTGACCCGCCAAGCGGCGTGATCGGATAACGCTCGCCGCACGCTTGGCCGCGGGACTCATAACGGCGCTTCTGCGCGGCCGTCATACGGTCGAGGAAACCGGCCTCGCACTTGCCGATGACGATCTCCGTCATATTGGCATCGCCGCTCGACCCCCAGGCGCAGGCATCGTGTAGCTTGTGAGCTTCGATGCAACCCGGCGCGGCTTCGATATCCTCCAGCTGGATCGGCGCATCACCCTTCGGGCACTTCGCCTCTTCCGCGGCGCCGACGCCGCCAAGCACAAGCCAGATCACGATCGTCCACCCGATCCGCATATCGATCCCCAAGCGGTTTGCCCGAACGCGCGGGCTGCCACGCTGTGAACCTCAGTATGCCACCGGCACCACCGCGTCGACTATGACGAATCCCTCACTCGCCAGGCACGCAGGCCGTCCGCCCGAACCCTAGTGCACCAGAAACTCCCCATCCACCTTCCGCCACTCATTCGGCGCGATCAGCTTGTGATGCGTGTAGGTCACCGAATGCAGCGGGCCGTCGAGCTTGGTCTTCCAGAACTCGATGAAGCGGATCAGCACCGGGAACTTCGGCGCGATGTCGTAATCCTGCCAGACGAAGCTTTGCAGCAGGTGCGGGTGGTCCGGGTAGTGGTAAAGGATCTTGGCCGTGGTCAGCCCGTATCCTCTGAGCATCAGGTCCATTTCGGAATTGTCGCGCATTGCGTTTCCTTGGTTGATTCTCCTTCCTCCCAACGCCGGATTGTGCGCACGGTTGCTTAACTGTCTATGGTTTTTTGCGAGGTCCCTAAAAATTTTTCTCATTAAAACAGGCGGTTAGCAGCCGCCAGCTGGGAGTGCTAGTAGCCTTGGGCGCTTGACCCTGCGTCATCCCGCCGCGCGAATCCAACGTCTAATATTGCCGTCACGGCGGAACTGTTAATAATGCCCGCGAATTCGCGGCCGCATCGCCGCGATGCCGCCGGCGCTTCAAGCCGGCGGAACGGTCCCGGAGGAAAGCTGAAAAATGTCCGATGTGCATGTCCACCGCGTCCAGCCGGCGTGGAAGAAGAACGCGTTGATCGACAACGACACCTATCTCAAATGGTACGCCGACAGCGTGAAGAACCCGGACAAGTTCTGGGGCAAGCACGGCAAGCGGATCGACTGGTTCAAGCCCTTCACCAAGGTCAAGAACACCTCCTTCGACGGCAAGGTCTCGATCAAGTGGTTCGAGGACGGTGAGACCAACGTCTCCTGGAACTGCATCGACCGGCATCTGAAGAAGCGCGGCGACCAGACCGCCATCATCTGGGAAGGCGACAACCCCTATGACGACCGCAAGGTCACCTATAACGAGCTCTACGCGCATGTCTGCCGCTTCGCCAATGTCTTGAAGAAGCATGGCGTCAAGAAGGGCGACCGCGTCACCATCTACATGCCGATGATCCCGGAAACGGCCTATGCGATGCTTGCCTGCACGCGGCTGGGCGCCATCCATTCGGTCGTCTTCGGCGGCTTCTCGCCGGACGCGCTCGCCGGCCGCATCGACGATTGCAAGTCGACCATCGTCATCACCGCCGACGAGGGCCTGCGCGGCGGCAAGCCGATCCCGCTCAAGGACAACACCGACAAGGCGATCGACATCGCCGCCAGGGCCGGCACCAAGGTCGAGAAGGTCGTGGTGGTGCGCCGCACCGGCGGCAAGACCGGCTGGGTGCCGGGGCGCGACGTCTGGTACCACGACGAGGCGGCGACCGTTAAGGCCGACTGCAAGCCGGAGAAGATGAAGGCGGAGGACCCACTTTTCATCCTCTACACCTCCGGTTCGACCGGTAAGCCGAAGGGCGTGCTGCACACCACCGCCGGCTACCTCGTCTATGTCTCGATGACCCACCAGTATGTCTTCGACTACCATGAGGGCGACATCTATTGGTGCACCGCCGATGTCGGTTGGGTCACGGGCCACAGCTACATCGTCTACGGACCTCTGGCCAACGGCGCCACGACGCTGATGTTCGAAGGCGTGCCGAACTATCCCTCGCAATCGCGCTTCTGGGAGGTGATCGACAAGCACCAGGTCAACATCTTCTACACCGCGCCGACGGCGCTGCGCGCGCTGATGGGCGCCGGCGACAGCCATGTGACGAAGACCTCGCGCAAGTCGCTGCGCGTGCTGGGCACGGTCGGCGAGCCGATCAATCCGGAAGCCTGGGAGTGGTATTACAACGTCGTCGGCAACGCCAAGGTGCCGATCGTCGACACCTGGTGGCAGACCGAGACCGGCGGCATCATGATCACGCCGCTGCCCGGCGCCACCGACCTCAAGGCGGGCTCCGCCACGCGGCCGTTCTTCGGCGTGCAGCCGCAGCTGGTCGACGGCGACGGCAAAGTGCTGGAAGGCGCCACCGACGGCAATCTCTGCATCACCGACTCCTGGCCGGGCCAGATGCGCACCGTCTATGGCGACCATGACCGTTTCGTGCAGACCTATTTCTCGACCTACAAGGGCAAGTACTTCACCGGCGACGGCTGCCGCCGCGACGCAGACGGCTATTACTGGATCACCGGCCGCGTCGACGACGTCATCAACGTCTCCGGCCACCGCATGGGAACGGCCGAGGTCGAATCGGCGCTGGTCAGCCACGACAAGGTGTCCGAGGCCGCCGTCGTCGGCTACCCGCACGACATCAAGGGCCAGGGCATCTATTGCTATGTCACGCTGATGGCCGGCACCCAATCGAGCGAGGATCTGCGCAAGGAGCTGGTCGCGCATGTCCGCAAGGAGATCGGCGCCATCGCCACGCCCGACAAGATCCAGTTCGCGCCCGGCCTGCCGAAGACCCGTTCGGGCAAGATCATGCGCCGCATCCTGCGCAAGATCGCCGAGGACGAGTTCGGCGCGCTCGGCGATACCTCGACGCTGGCCGATCCGGCCGTGGTCGACGACCTCGTCGCCAACCGGCAGAACAAGAAGGGCTGATGGCCGGCGAGCTCGGCACCGTCAGCCAGCTCTGGCGCTATCCGGCGAGTTCGCTCGCCGGCGAGCGGCTCGATGCCATCTCGGTCGAGCAAAAGACCGTCTATGGCGACCGGCTGTTCGGGCTGGTCGATGCCGATGGCGAGATCGCCAGGCCTGACCGCGAGGCCAGATGGCACAAGGCGCCGCTGATCCGCACCCGGTTGACCGAAGCCCCTCTGAGCAAGGAATGGCGGCTCGAAGTCGCCGTGCCCGGCGGCGGCTGGCTGCCGGCGCCCGATCCTGAAAGCGACCGCGCGGTATCGGCCTTTCTTGGCTTCGAGGCCTCGATCCGGCCGTTCGGCGCGCAGAATGCGGCGCCCGGCTACGTCGGGCCGCTGACCGAGGCCCGCTATGCCAAGGCGCCGATCCATCTGCTCACCACCGCTTCGCTCGCCAGGCTGAAGGCGCTGCACCCCGAAGGCGTGCCCGATCCGCGCCGCTTCCGGCCCAACATCGTCGTCGACATGGCGCCGGTCGAAGGCTCGTTTCCCGAAACGGAATGGATCGGCAGGAGGCTCGCGGTCGGCGATCTCGAGCTCACCGTCTCCGAACCCTGCCGCCGCTGCGGCTTCACCATCATCGCCCAGGATGGCTTCGACACCGACCCCGGCATCCTGCGCAATCTGGTGCGCCACAACGCCCACAATCTCGGTGTCTACTGCACCGTCGACCGGCCTGCGCGCGTCGGGATCGGCGCGCCGATGCGCTTCGTCTAGGAGCACCCCTTGTCTTTTGCTGCGACGCACCCCATCATCTGGGCGTGTTCAACGAACTGAAAGGAGGTGATCCGATGTCGAGTGATTTCGTTTTCCATAACGTGGGCTCTGCGGATTGCACTTCTGGGAAGCAGTCTTCCCGTTAAGGCGCGAGACGCGCGGCAGGTAGCCCGGAGTGGCTGCCGCCAGGAGCCGCGTCGTGGACGGAAACACGGAAGGCCGCCGGCTTCGTCAAGAAGCGGCGGCCTTTTCCGTTTGAATCACTGCGTCAGCGCGACCTTTTCAGTGTTGCGGATGATTTCTTGGAAGGCGGCATCCAACTCCGCTCCGGTGGACGCTTCGAAATAATGCTTGTTGGCGGAGGAGGTATCCTTCGACGAACAATCCTTCAGCACCGCTTTCGCCTGGTCCCGCTCGGTTGCCGACATGTCCTTGTCGTTCAGATCGAAGCCGATGGTGAAAACCTCGATGCCGTCGTCTTTCATGTTGCCGCACAAGGTTTGAGCATTGCCGCGCGCAAGGTTGCCCTGGCTGTTGTAGTTGCCTCCCGCGCCGGCGAAGGCGGTGTTGAACTGGCCATCGGTCATCAGGATCGCGACCTTGGCGATCTTTTTCGCATTGTTGTCCGAGGGGCCGCTGCCCAGGCCAGCATTCTTGATCACGGTGCGCCATTGCGGCGACAGCATGTAATAGGTCCACTGAACGGCGATCGCGCCGGCCGTGTAGCCATCCGCCTGGAAGTCGTCGATCGAATCGAGCAATGCACCGGAATCGGCGGTCAGCGGGATCACCGCCGCGGTAGGGCACTTGTTCATTCCCGAGCCGCCCAGATGATCGTCCCGGTTGACCAGCGCAAAATATTTCTTGCCATTCTTGTCCGTGCGGACCGTGTCGGGGCCGTCGGCGCTGAAATCCGGATTGCCGCTTTTGTCCTTGCGCTCCGTGGCGCAATTGTCGGGGCGAGGCGTCGCCGCGCCGACGATGGAGACATAGTCGCTGAAAGACGGCAGCAGTTTGCTGTTCGTCTTGGCGACCAGAAGCGTGCTGCCGGCAACGGGAGGCAGGTCCGAGCCTCCTTGGTTCTCGACATAGACATTTTCCGCCAGCTTGCCGGCGTTCACGGCAGATGCATAAGGCACAAGCGCGACACGAACGCGAGGGTTCTTCGGGTCCTGGTTCCGAAGCATCGTCTGGACGGCGTTTTTCGCCGCCGCTTTAAGGTCGCCGATCTTGTCGACCTTGCCTTTCTTGGCCATCGACCCCGTTATGTCGAGCATCATCGCCACCTCGACCTGCTTGTCCGAATAAAGCGCCGTGGTCGAAGCATTCACGCGGTGCATATCGCCGGTGCTGAACAGCGGGAAATAGAGGCCGACATCGACATGCGCATCCGCTTGCACCGTGTTGGCCGTCCTGTCGACAGTGAGCTTGTCGAGCACGACCTGATTGGCCTGCAGGATGCCGGCCGCGCTGTTGGCGTCGAGGAATGCCTGCACCGTCTTGGTGGCGTCGGCCTCTTTGATGACGCCGAGGGTGAGATCGCGGGCCGTCGAGGTCACAGCGGCGTCGACGACGCCCTGCAGACTCGACCTCGCATTGTAGAGTTGCGAGATATTGACCGCGAATCCCACCCCCAGCGCGAGGACCGATGCGGCAGCTCCGAACAGAACCGCGAAATTGCCTCCGCGATCCCGGGTAAAGCCGTCCACCCCACGAACGACACCTCTGAACTGCCGCATCCCTTCCGCCTCCACTGTCTGCGGCATTGCGCCGCTCGGCCAGGGCGTTGCAGGATTTCGGCCAGACCCGTCGGGCCACCGCCGAAAGACGCTTAACAGGCGGTTAATCCATTGTTTTTGCTGGCTTTCGGCAAATTTGAGGGTGAACGGAAAGTAAACGAAAACCCCCTGGCGAAGCGGCCTTCATGAAGCGCTTACCATGATCTCCAGGGCTGTCGCGGCCGTTTCTCTGTTCGGCACAGTCGAACTGTGCCGAAGCGGGTCAGCGGCTGCCGCGGGACATGGCGCGGCGCAGTGTCTGTCGAGATTCAGGTCAGGCCGGCCTCACCTGAATATCGACAGAGCCTAGGCCAGCATCTGCGCGCTGACCGTGCGATCGACGCCATGATGCGGAGGATTGAAGCGGTTGCCTTCCTGCTCGTAGGTCCACACCTTGAACAGGCTGAGCCGGTGCGGGCCAAAACTGTGCAGCAGCGGCACGTCGGTGGCGTCGCGGCCGCGCGCGATGACGACGCGGCCGATGCGCGGCCGGTTGTGGCGCGGATCGAACGTGTACCACTTGCCGTCGAGGAAGACTTCCATCCAGGCCGAGAAATCCATCGGCGCCGGATCGACCGGCACGCCGATATCGCCGAGATAGCCGTTCACATAGCGCGCCGGAATGTTCATGCATCGGCAAAGCGTGATCGCCAGATGCGCGAAATCGCGACACACCCCGACGCGCTCCTCATGCGCCTGGGCGGCCGTGCGCGTGGCGCGCGCATAGCCGTAGCCGAAGGAAAGCCGGCTGTTGACATAATCGACGATCGCCTGGACGCGCGCCCAGCCGGGCGGCAGCGGACCGAAAAGCTGCCAGGCGGTGTTGCTGAGGTGGTCGGTCTCGCAATAGCGGCTGCCGAGCAGGTAGACCAGCACATCGTCGGGCAATTCCGCGACCGGCGTTTCCCGTGCCAGCATGTTGACCTCGTCGGTTTCGCCGCTGTCCTCGACCGCCGCATCGTAGAGGATGCGGAAGCTTCCGGCCGGCGCCGTGAAACGGCGGCAGATGTTGCCATGGCGGTCGCGATAGGCGTGTGTCGGCACCGAGGGCGAGGTCAGCACCCGCGTCTGCCGCTTGATGTCGGCATGGCGGTCGGGATGGATGTCGAGAAGCGAGATGATCGGCGTCGCCGCCGCGCATTCGATGGCTATCTCATAGCCGAGCCGGATCAGCATCGCATTCCCCCCTTGGTGATTTTGGAAGACTGCCTGTTCAACGCCGCGAACCGGAGGTTGTTCCCGTGCTTCAGTCGAAATGCGGTCATCTCGCCTTCTCAGGCGATACCGGCCGGTCTAAACTGGGTTTTGCGTTTCGCCCTCCCGAAAACGATTCTCCAGGAAATCCGATGTTCGCAGGCTCAAAGTTCGCCGCCTTCCTGTTCGACATGGACGGCACGGTGCTCAACTCGATCGCCGCGGCGGAACGGGTGTGGACGAAGTGGGCGGAGCGTCACGGCCTCGACGTCACGGCCTTCCTGCCGACGATCCATGGCAGGCGCGCACGCGAGACCATCGCCGCGCTGAAGCTTCCGGGCGTCGATCCGCTGGCTGAGGCGGATTTGCTGCTCAAGGCTGAAGCCGAGGATCTCGAAGGCATCGTCCCTATCCCTGGCGCCGTCGCGTTCCTGCAATCGCTGCCGCCGGAGCGCTGGGCGATCGTCACCTCGGCGCCGCGCGAACTGGCGCTGCTGCGCATCCAGGCGGCCGGCATCCCGGTTCCCGCC
>NZ_RZTO01000198.1:0-8533 GCF_003997225.1 Mesorhizobium sp. M2C.T.Ca.TU.002.02.1.1 | reverse complement strand
GCAGCGTCTCCAGGCCTTTCAGCAGCGTCCAGGCGTTGAAGGGCGACAGGCTCGGTCCGGTGTGGCGGAAATAGTCGTGCAGGTTCTCGTCGATCCACTTCTTGTCCGACAGGATGACGCCGCCGAGGCAGCGGCCCTGGCCGTCTATGTGCTTGGTCGCCGAATAGACCACGATATGCGCGCCGAGCTGCAACGGCTTCTGCTGCAGCGGCGTGGCGAAGACATTGTCGACGATGACGCGTGCGCCGATCGAATTGGCGAGCTTGGCGACCGCGGCAATGTCGACCACCTCCAGCGTCGGGTTGGTCGGGCTTTCCAGGAAGAACAGCTTGGTGTTCGGCCTTACCGCCTTTTCCCAATTGGCGATGTCGGTGCCGTCGATCAGCGTCGCCTGGATGCCGTAGCGCGGCGCCAGCGTCTCGACGATCCATCGGCAGGAGCCGAACAGCGCACGCGCCGCGACGATATGGTCGCCCGCCTTGACGCTGCAGAGCAAGGCGGCGGAAACGGCGGCCATGCCGGAGGCGGTGGCGCGGGCATCCTCGGCGCCTTCCAGCGCGCACATGCGCTTTTCGAACATGTCGACGGTCGGGTTGGCGTAGCGCGAATAGATGAAGCCCGGCTCCTCGCCCTTGAAGCGGGCTTCGGCCGCTTGCGCCGTCTCGTAGACATAGCCCTGCGTGAGATACATCGCCTCGGCGGTCTCGCCATATTGCGAACGCAGCGTTCCGCCATGCACGAGTGCCGTCTGAGGTTTCCAATTGCGCTTCTTGGTGCTCATAGCCCTGCTTTCAGACACAAAAAAACCGGCCGCGAAAGTCGCAACCGGTCCATATAGCCTTGCGGCTCGACGGTCCTTTAGCGACTTGTTTAACGTGGCTGCAAGCCGACCGGCCAAATCACCACGGGATAACGACCCTTTAGACCCACGCCGCGCTTGCGTCAATTGCCGGCTTCATTAAGAGGTTTGTACCAGCCGGGCGGCAAGAGCCTGCTAAAGTCCTCGCCCGGCCTCGTGAACGGAGCCAGCCTTTGCGGCAGACAGGCATTCTTCCGGATCAGGACATCGCGGCGTTGTTCGAGGCGAACGCGCTTAAGTCGCCGCGCGCGCTGGACACCAATCAGATCCAGCCGGCCAGCCTCGATCTCAGGCTCGGCGACAAGGCCTATCGCGTGCGCGCCTCCTTCCTGCCGGGTCCCGATCATCTGGTGGCCGACAAGCTCGAACGGCTGAAGCTCCACGAGATCGACCTCACCGGGGGAGCGGTGCTGGAGACCGGCTGCGTCTACATCGTGCCGCTGCTCGAAAGCCTGGCGCTGCCCGCGAATGTGTCCGCTTCCGCCAATCCCAAGAGCTCGACCGGGCGTCTCGACATCTTCACCCGGGTGATGACCGATCGCGGCCACGAGTTCGACAAGATCGCCGCCGGCTATCACGGGCCGCTGTATCTCGAAGTCAGCCCGCGCACCTTCCCGATCGTCGTGCGGGCCGGCTCGCGCCTGTCGCAGATACGCTTCCGCATCGGCAACGCGGTGCTCTCGGAGAACGAATTGCGCGACCTCCACCGCGCCGAGATGCTGGTCGCCACCGAGCCGCCCAACATTTCCGGCGGCGGCATCGCGCTCTCCATCGATCTCGACGGCGACAAGGACGGCCTCGTCGGCTATCGCGGCAAGCACCACACCGGCCTGGTCGACGTCGACAAGCGCGCAGCGCAGGATGTCGTCGATTTCTGGGAGCCGATCTATAAGAGCGGCGCCGGCGAGTTGGTGCTCGATCCAGACGAATTCTACATCCTGGTCAGCCGCGAGGCGGTGCATGTGCCGCCGCTCTACGCCGCCGAGATGACACCCTTCGATCCGCTGGTCGGCGAGTTCCGCGTCCACTATGCCGGCTTCTTCGATCCTGGCTTCGGCCACTCCGCCGCCGGCGGCAGCGGCAGCCGCGCCGTGCTCGAAGTGCGCAGCCACGAGGTGCCTTTCATCCTCGACCACGGCCGGATCGTCGGCCGTCTCGTCTACGAGCATATGCTGAAGCGCCCACAGGCGCTTTACGGCACCGATCTCGGCTCGAACTACCAGGCGCAGGGCCTGAAGCTCTCCAAGCATTTCAAGGCGGCGCGCTGATCGCGGCCGCTCAGCCGCGAAATAGATATTCTTTCGCCGCGCCAAGGCAGCCGTGGAACTCGCTGATGAACAACAGCTCGCGTATGGTCAGGCGCTTTTTGCCCCAAAATCCTTTGGTTTGTTTCTCGTCGTCCAGCGAGGCGCTTGTGCGGGACTGCAACGGGAACAGCTGCTTGTCGAGGCATCCGAGGACATAGGCTCGCGCGGAATCGATACCGCAGGCTTTGGCCTTGTCGTTCAGCCTGTCGGCGCGCAGGGTGGAGGTCATACGATCCGCGTTGCGCATCAGAAAGCCTGCTTGCGGTTTCGAGTAACCGGCGGCGAGAAGCCGACTCGTCATCGCCGACCGGGCCTGGCTGTAGGATTTCGGGCTGCATTTGGGGGTGCTATGAGCCGTGGAGGACATGCACGCGAAGGCAAGCACCAGGCCCATCAATACCGTGCCGATCCGATTCCGGTCCATGTCGTCTCCCGGCCCTTGGCGCTATCTCACAGCGCTTTCACTGCCACCTTGACCGGCCTTTCGATCTCCAGCGGATTGCGCAGCGGCAGGCCGAAATCCGGCGCTTCGATCTCGAAGATATCGCCGGCCTCGGTCCGGATGCCGTCGGCGAAGGAGAGGGTCGCGGTGCCGAACATGTGCACATGCACGTCGCCCGGCTGGCGGAAGGCGGAATATTTGAAATGGTGGTGCTCAAGATTGGCGATGGTGTGCGACATGTTCGCTTCGCCCGACAGGAACGGCTTTTCCCACAGAAGCTTGCCGTCGCGCCAGATGCGCGATGCGCCGCGGATATCGGCCGGCAGCTCGCCGATCAGGATTTCGGGCCCGAACGAGGCGTTGCGCAGCTTGGAATGGGCGAGGAACAGATAGTTCACCCGCTCCGTGACGTGATCGGAAAACTCATTCGACAACGTGAAGCCGACGCGGAAGGGAGCGCCGTCGTCGCCGATGACATAGATGCCGGCTATCTCCGGTTCCTCGCCGCCGTCCTGCGCGAAGGCGGGTGACATCAATGGCGCGCCGGGCGCCACCGCCATCGTCCCGTTGCCCTTGTAGAACCATTCCGGCTGCACGCCGACCTGCCCCTTGTCGGGCTTGCCGCCTTCGAGCCCCATGCGGAACATCTTCATGGAATCGGTGAGCTCCTCCTCGCCGCCCTCGCTGAGCTTCTTGTGCATGGAATCGCGCGTCGCCGCGGACCCGAGATGCGTCAGCCCTGTGCCGGTGAGGTGCAGATGCGCCGGGTCCGGATGGTTGATCGGCGAGACCAGCCTGCCTCTCTTATAGGCGGCGTCGAGATCGACCGTCTCGCCATAGCCTTTGCGCTCGATCAGCGCTTCGAGCCCTGTGCCGGTGCGCGCGGCCTCCATCGCCAGCGAATAGACGCTGCGCGCGCCGTTGATGATCCTGGTCTTGCCGCCGCCGTTGCGGGCGACGACGCGGATCGTCTCGGCGTCGTCGAGGATCTGGGAGATCAGCATGTTTCGAATCCTCTCTCATTTTGTCGGCCGCCTGCCGGCAAGCCTTACCCGGCGCGGCGTGGAGCGATCCCCGCCACGGTTGAAATTCTTCGTCCGGATTGCGCTCGCGAGCCTGGTCCTTGTCGGGACTTCTTGACGCCGACGGGTTGCCGGCAGCTTCGCGATCTGAAACCCGTATGCCTCCTTAAATTCGCTTCCGGCCCTTAAGCCTTGTTCTTGTTGTAGACGTCGAAGATGACCGCGCCGAGCAGCACCAGGCCCTTGACCACCTGCTGCCAGTCGACATTGACGCCCATGATCGACATGCCGTTGTTCATCACGCCCATGATGAAGCCGCCGACCACGGCGCCGATCACCTGGCCGACGCCGCCCATTGCCGAGGCGCCGCCGATGAAGACGGCGGCGATGACGTCGAGCTCGCTGCCGAGACCGGCGGCCGGCACGGCCTGGCCGAGGCGGGCCGCGATGATCAGGCCGCCCAGCGCCGAGAGCACGCCCATGTTGATGAAGACGAGCAGCGTCAGCCTCTCGGTGTTGATGCCCGAGAGCTGCGCCGCCTTGGCGTTGCCGCCCATGGCGTAGATGCGGCGGCCGATGGTCATGCGCTTGGTGACGAAGACGAACAGCGAGATCAGCACGCCCATCACCAGCAATACGACCGGCAGGCCACGGTAGCTTGCGAACTGGAAGACCAGGAACAGCGCCAGCGCGCTACCGACCAGCGTCTTGATGACGAACAGCGGGAAGGGCTCCGCCTCATAGCCGTGACGCTCGCGCTTGCGCCGCGTCCGGAAGCCGAAATAGGCATAGGCAAGCACCGCGATCAGCCCGAGCACGATCGTCGTCATATGCAGCGTCAGCCCGCTGCCGACGATGGTCTTGCCGGCGGCATTGACCGTCGGCGGGATCAGCACGAGCGGCCCGATCCCATCCGGGATGAAGCCCGAGCTCAGCGCCTTGAAGCTGTCCGGCAGCGGGCCGACGGAGGAGCCGCCGCCAAGCAACGCCTGGCAGATGCCGCGGAAGATCAGCATGCCGGCCAGCGTCACGATGAAGCTCGGTATCTTGTGATAGGCGATCCAGTAGCCTTGCGCCGCGCCGATCAGCGCGCCGACGATCAGGCAGACGATCGAGACCACCAGCGGATTCGAGAATATGCCGAGCGGCCAGATCACCATCATCATCGCTGCGAGCGCGCCGATGAAGCCCGCCACCGATCCGACGCTGAGGTCGATATAGCCGGCGACGATGACCAGCAGCATGCCGAGCGCCATCACGATGATGAACGAGTTCTGCTGCACCAGATTCGAGAGATTGACCGGTTTGAACAGCGTTCCCGACGTCGTGTACTGGAAGAACAGCATGATGACGATGAGCGCGATGATCAGGCCGTATTCGCGCAGGTTCGTCGTCAGCGCCGAGACGGCGACGCGCTGTCCCTGCTTGATGTCCTCGGCGACGCCGCTCTGCGGCGCGGGAGCGCTGTCTGTGCTCATGATGCTTTTTTTCCTTCTCCCCGAACGATGGCGCGCATGATTTTTTCCTGGCTGGCGTCGCTTGCCGCCATTTCGCCGACGATGCGTCCTTCGTTCATCACATAGATGCGGTCGGTGATGCCGAGCAATTCAGGCATTTCCGACGAGATGACGATGATCGCTTTGCCCTCGGCGGCGAGGCGCGCGATGATCGTATAGATTTCGTACTTGGCGCCGACGTCAATGCCGCGGGTCGGCTCGTCGAGGATCAAGACTTCCGGATCGGCGAACAGCCATTTCGACAGCACCACCTTCTGCTGGTTGCCGCCCGAGAGGTTGCCGGTCAGCTGATAGACGCTGGAGGCGCGGATGTTGGTCTTCTTGCGGTAGTCGTTGGCGACGCTCATCTCGCGCATGTCGTCGATGACGCCCCGGCTGGAAACGCCGCCAAGATTGGCCAAGGTCACATTGTGCTTGATGTGGTCGATGAGGTTGAGGCCGTAGGTCTTGCGGTCCTCGGTGACATAGGCGATGCGGTTCTGCACCGCTCTGCTCACCGAGGAGAGGTCGATCGGCTTTCCACGCAGCAGGACCTCGCCGGTGATGTGCCGGCCATAGGAGCGGCCGAACAGGCTCATCGCGAATTCGGTGCGGCCGGCGCCCATCAGCCCGGCGATGCCCACCACCTCGCCCTTGCGCACATTGAGGTCGACGTTCTTGATCACCTGCCGCTCGGCGTGGATCGGGTGGTAGACCGACCAGTCCTTCACTTCCAAGATGACGTCGCCGATCTGCGGCTCGCGCGGCGGGTAGCGGTCGTCGAGCGACCGGCCGACCATCGAGGTGATGATGCGGTCTTCCGAGATATCTTTCCTCGGCAGGGTCTCGATGGTGCGCCCGTCACGGATCACCGTCACCTTGTCGGCGACCCGGTTCACCTCGTTGAGCTTGTGCGAGATCAGGATCGAGGTCATGCCCTGGCGCTTGAACTCGAGCAGGAGGTCGAGCAGCGCCTGGCTGTCCTTTTCGCTGAGCGACGCCGTCGGCTCGTCGAGGATCAGGAGCTTCACTTCCTTGCTGAGCGCCTTGGCGATCTCGACCAGCTGCTGCTTGCCGACGCCGATATTGGTGATCAGCGTCTTGGGGTCCTCGTTGAGCCCGACTTTCTTGAGCAGGGCGGCCGTGCGCGCCTCGTTGGCGTCCCAGTCGATGACGCCGTAGCTGGCATGCTCATTGCCGAGGAAGATGTTTTCCGTGATCGACAGCATCGGCACCAGGGCAAGCTCCTGGTGGATGATGACGATGCCGATATGCTCGCTGTCGTGGATGCCTTTGAAGTTGCATTCCTGGCCGCGGAAGATGATCTGGCCATCATAGGTGCCGGACGGATAGACGCCCGACAGCACCTTCATCAGCGTCGACTTGCCGGCGCCGTTTTCGCCGACGATGGCATGGATCTCACCTTCCTCGACGCTGAGATTGACGTTGGACAACGCCTTCACGCCGGGGAACGTCTTGGTGATGTCGCGCATCTCCAAAATCGTCGAGGCCATCAGGATCTGCTCCCTGGCGCACGGCTCCCAAATCGGCATCGATTGTGGAAAAGGCCCATGCGCAAAATCAACATACTGCGGGCGGCTTCGCGTTCCGGATCGGCGCGTGACGCTGCAGAAGCCGGCAAAAACAATACCGGGGTCGGTTCTGAACGAAAAGGGGTCCTGCGGCCGCGCAGGACCCCTTCCTGTAAGACTGAATTACTTCAGCTCTTCGGCCTTGATGTAGCCGGAGTCGACGACCAGCTTCTGATAGTTCGACTTGTCGACCTCAACCGGCGTCAGGAGGATCGAGGGAACGACCTTGACGTCGTTGTTGTAGGTCTTGGTGTCGAGGCCCTCAGGCTTGCCGCCGGAGAGCACCTTGTCGACCAGTTCCACGGTCGACTTGGCCAGCTCGCGGGTGTCCTTGAACACCGTCGAATACTGCTCGCCCGAGATGATCAGCTTGACCGAGGCGGTCTCGGCGTCCTGGCCGGTCACGATCGGCCAGGGCTGGGCATCCGTGCCGTAGCCGACGGCGCGCAGCGAGGCGGTGATGCCGCGCGACAGGCCGTCATAAGGCGACAGAACGCCATCGACGCGGCTGCCGTCCGAGTAGTTGGCCGAAAGCAGGTTGTCCATGCGGGCCTGGGCGGTGGCGGCGAGCCAGCGCAGCGTGCCGACCTTGTCCATGCCCATCTGGCCGGACTTGATCTTGATCGAGCCGTCATCGATCAGCGGCTGCAGGACGGACATGGCGCCGTTGTAGAAGAAGAAGGCGTTGTTGTCGTCCGGCGAGCCGCCGAACAGTTCGACGTTCCACGGCTTGGTGTTCGGGAAACGCTCCTTGAGACCCTTGACCAGCGAGTTCGCCTGGATCACGCCGACGCCGAAATTGTCGAAGGTGGTGTAGTAGTCGACATTCGGGGTCTTCTTGATCAGGCGGTCATAAGCGACGACGACGACGCCGGCATCGTTGGCCTTCTGCAGTGCGTCGGCCATGGTGGTGCCGTCGATCGACGCGATGATCAGCGCCTTCGGGCCCTTGGTGATTTCGTTTTCCAGCTGGCTGAGCTGGTTCGGGATGTCGTCCTGCGCATATTGCAGGTCGACGGTATAGCCGAGCTTCTCGAGCTGGGACTTGACGGCGTCGCCGTCGTTGATCCAGCGCTGCGAGGTCTTGGTCGGCATCAGCACACCGATGAGGCCCTTGTCGGCCGCATGCGCCGAATAGCTCATGGCGGCAATGCCAAGGGCCGCCACGGCGGCCAGCGTCTTGATGATCTTCACGATTACTCTCCCTGGTTGATGGACGCGACACCTCGGGGCTTCGCGGGCCGCGCAGTCGAGCAGGTGCGCTGGCGCGCCACTGTCGGCTTTATCGATCTCCGGTATCCTCCCAATCGGCTCCGCGACGCAGTTTCAATCGATACGAATTTGCTCGTTGCCGACCCCTGCGCCTCGGAACGCACGGAGGGTGGGTCCCTTTGACATAACTGTCAAATGCGATCTTTGCTGGTTGCTATATCGAAACTGGTATAGCTTGGACGGCAGATAGAAACCCGGCTGAGAGGCTTCACTCCATGGCGGCATTGCGCGATCCTAGTGCGATTTCAGTGAGTTACGAGAAATTGCCGGGAGACGGCGAGACGCTGCAGCGCAGCGGCCTGAGCCTCCGCCACATGCGCATGATCACCGTGCTGGACGATCACGGACGGGTGAGCGCCGCCGCCCAGGTCATGAACATCTCCCAGCCGGCCGCCTCGCGCATGATCGCCGAGATGGAGGCGGTGCTCGACGTTAAGTTGTGCGAGCGGCTGCCGCGCGGCGTGACGCTGACCCCTTACGGCCACGCGCTCGCCCGCCGCGCCCGCTCGATTCTGCTCGAGATGCGGGAGGCCGATCGCGAGA
>NZ_RZTO01000197.1:0-8562 GCF_003997225.1 Mesorhizobium sp. M2C.T.Ca.TU.002.02.1.1 | reverse complement strand
ATGGGGCATCGGCCTCGCCGCGACGGCCATCGCCGGCATCGCCTATTTCACGCTGGGGCTGATTTCGGCACGTGTCACCGGCGCATCGAAGGCGGTGACGATGACGACGTCGCTGCCGCCCGCCCCCGCAAGGGCAGGCAGCCGATGGACAGGCCTGGCACTGTCGCTCGGGTCGATCGCGCTTCCGTTCGCGCTGTGGTGGGCCTTCATCAGGGTGCTCGGCGTTCCCCAGATGATCGGCAAGACGCCCTGGGACGTGGCCGACTATCTGTTCTTCTCGACCGTCTCGCCGCAGGCTCAGACGCGCCTGCTGGCGGCGATGAGCCAAACGTTGCCAATCACGATCCTCGGCATGGTCGCCGGCCTTGCCTCTGCCTTTGCGCTGGCGGTGTCCAGCCGAATGCTGCCCAACGTCACCCGCGCGCTGATGCCGGTGGCGCTGTTTTCGCAGACCATGCCGCTGATCGCCACCATTCCACTGTTCGTGCTGCTGCTTGGACGCGGTTGGCTGGTGACGCTGGTCATCACCATTTCGGTGACGTTCTTTCCGGCCTTCATCACGCTCGCGCAAGGTATGAAGATGACACCGCGCGCGGCGCTCGACCTACCCAAGGCCTATGGCGCGGGCGCATGGACGGAGCTCAGGCTGATCAGCATTCCGTCGGCCATGCCCTATCTTTTCGCGGCGACGCGGCTGACGGTGCCCCGCGCGCTTCTCGGCGTCATGATCGCCGAGTGGCTTGCCACGGGCAAGGGACTCGGCAACCTGCTCAACCAGTCGCGCGGCTATCTCGACTACGGTATGATTTGGACCGTCGCGGCGGTCTCCGTCATATTGTCGGTCGCTCTTTACCAGATTGTCGTGCTTATCGAGCATCGGGTGCTCGCCAATATGGGCATGCGCGGATCGGGGTGACATGATGGGCAGCGAACTGGAACGGCGCATCGACCAGGGCTCCGGGCGCGAACCCGCCGACATCGTGCTCAGGGGCGGAAGCTTCCTTGACCTCGTCTCGGGCGGACTGATATCGGGCGATGTCGCGATTTGTGGCGACCGGATCGTCGGCACTTGCGAAAGCTACGAGGGCAGGACCGAAATCGACGTATCCGGGCAGGTATTGGTGCCCGGCTTCATCGACACCCATCTTCACATCGAATCCTCGATGGTGACGCCGTTCGAGTTCGACCGTTGCGTGCTGCCACGTGGCGTGACCACGGCAATCTGCGATCCGCACGAGATCGCCAACGTCCTGGGCGCCACCGGCATCCGCTATTTCCTCGACTGTGCCCAGCAGACGGTCATGGATGTGCGCGTGCAGCTCTCCAGCTGCGTGCCGGCAACACATCTGGAGACCTCCGGGGCGAGGCTCGACATCGAAGACCTCCTGCCGTTCCGGGGCCATCCCAAGGTGATCGGGATGGCCGAGTTCATGAACTATCCCGGCGTGCTGGCGAAAGACCCGACCTGCATGGCCAAGCTCGAAGCGTTCCAGGGCGGCCATATAGACGGGCACGCGCCACTGCTGCGCGGCAAGCCTCTGAACGGCTATCTCGCCGCCGGCATCAGGACGGACCATGAGACCACGACGGCCGACGAGGCGCGCGAGAAGCTGTCCAAGGGCATGCATGTCCTGGTGCGCGAAGGGTCGGTATCGAAGGATCTGGACAGCCTGATCCCGATCATCACCGAACGCTTTTCGCCCTTCATCGCGCTATGCACGGACGACCGCAATCCGCTCGACATCGCCGAGCATGGGCATCTCGACTACATGATCCGCCACGCGATATCGAGGGGCGTCGAGCCGCTGGCGATCTATCGCGCGGCCAGCATTTCGGGGGCGCGCGCCTTCGGCCTGAAGGATCGCGGTCTCATCGCGCCTGGCTGGCGTGCCGACATCGTCGTGCTGGATTCGCTGGAGGGCTGCCATGCGCAAACGGTCTTCTCGGCCGGGCGTCTCGTAACCCCCGAGCTGTTCGACAGGCGCAAATTGGTCGAGCCAGTCGGCCGCCGGAGCGTGAGGGTCGGACCGATCGGCGTCAGCGATCTCGCAGTGCCCTCAAGCCGGGAGGCTCCCGTCATCGGCGTCGTGCCGGGCAAGATCATCACGGAGCATCTGCGCTTGAAGCTGCCGCAGGCCGGCGGTCAGACCTTGGTCGACACGGCCCGGGACGTCATCAAGGTGGCGGTGGTTGAACGTCACGGACGCAACGGGCATGTGTCGGCGGGCTTCGTCAAGGGTTTTGGCCTGCAGCGCGGTGCGATCGCCTCGACCGTCGGCCACGACAGCCACAACATCTGCGCGGTCGGCGTGAACGATGCCGATATGATCGTCGCCGTGAACCGGCTGGCCGAGATCGAGGGCGGATTCGTGGTGGTGGGCGGTGGCGAGGTGCTTGCCGAGATCGCCTTGCCCATAGCCGGACTGATGAGCCTCGACAGCTACGACACAGTGCGCGGCAAGCTCAAACTGTTGCGCGCCGCGGCGAAAGAGCTTGGCTCGACGCTCGAGGAGCCGTTCCTGCAGATCGCTTTCCTGCCCTTGCCGGTGATCCCGCACCTGAAGATCACCGACCGCGGCATGGTCGACGTGGACAGGTTCCATTTCGTGGACTTTTAGCGCGGTTCGGGATCCGACGGCGAATCTTTGCCGACGGGCCTGAATGTGGGGTTCCGGCTTGGCTCGCGAATGGCTTCAGCGCTGGACCTTCAGTCCGAGATAGACGCTGTTGGCCGTATAGTCGCGTCCAGGCAGGTTGCTGGTCAGCTTCTCCGTCCGCACTCTGGTGGTGAGGCCGGCATAGCGGTTCAGCCACCAGGTCAGCCCGGCCTCGGCGCTCAGGATCAGATCGTGGCCGTCGGAGCCGGTGTAATCGCGCCAGTCGAGGCCAAGCGCCGAGTTCGCCGTCAGATTGGCGCGGATCTGGCGCTCGCCGGTCAGACGGCCGGAGTAGAGGATATCGCCGCTCTCGCCCGCCGTCGTGGTGGTCTCGACATCGGTCTTGCCGGTGAGCCCGATGATGGTGCCGCGCTCGGGCGACCATTTGAGGTCGGCATTGATGGACGGCCCGGCGATTGCCGGGAGGCGACTGTCGTCGAGCGCCTCGCGCAACCAGCCGACGGAGAATTCACCCGATAGCTTCTCACCCATATCGAGCTCGACGCCGGCGCGAGCCCCGAGCCGCTTCGAAGAGCGTTCAAAGCCGTCGGTATCGAGCCGCTGATCATAGACCCTGCGGCCGACTTCGACTTCCGTGAAGGGCGTGAGCGCCGGTGAGATCTCATAGCCGGTGCGCAAAGTGGCGGTGTAGAGCGTGTTGTTGCGATCCTTCTGCGAGACCGTGGTGCCGTTTGAGAGATTGGCGTCGCCGTAGAAGTCATGCGAGACCGCGCCGGTCAGCGCGTAACGCATCTTGCCGACACTCTTTTCAAGACCCAGGCTGCCGTCCACGGTCTGGCGCAGCGGCTGCGAGGTGACGCCGGTGATCGCATCCGGCGAGGACGCCGATTCCGGTGCTGCCTCATAGCCGAGCTTGGCGATGGCGCGCAGCTCGTTGTCGAGATCGACATTGAGCTGGCCTTCGATGCGGCCCTGCGCATCGTTGATCTTTTCGCCCGAGACGGTGTTGCGGAACTGGCCGTAGCCGGTGATCAGAGCCGAATTCTCGCGCCAGTCGGAAGTTGCGGTGAAACGCAGCGCCGTCTCGGACAGAACCGCGGATTTGCCGGTGCTGCTGGAATCGGCATTGGACGTCGCGGTGAAGCCTTGCTCCAGCGTTGGCCGGAACACAAAGGTGCCGACCTTGACACCGGGAGCAGCGAAGGGATCTTCCTCCGGCTTGACCTTCTGTCCATCGATCGATCCGGTGCGCTCCTGGCCCGGGTCGAGCTTCTGCTTGTCGACGCTGTCGATGGTGACGGCGCGGCGATTGCTGCCGTCGTCCTCGGCCGCTGCCGCGTCAGCCTTGTCGCCTGTGGAGGCGGTCGCGGCAGTGGTGGTGCTGTCGGTAGCCTCGCTCGCTTTCTTCTTGGCCTTCTTCTTGTCGGCGGCCTTGGTATTCGCCTTGGTGTCGGTCTTGGCGTCCTGAGCACGCTGAGCGGCCGTCGAGGGCCGGCGCGGTTTTGCCGGCTTCGTCGTATCGGCCAGCGGATCGTCCGTTGCCTGGGGCTGGTCGAAGATGCTGTCCGTCGCGCCCGCCGTCTGATCGTCATCGGGAACGGCACCGGGGCTTGCCGGTTGATAGATCGTCGGTGCCGAGTCCTGGGCGGCCGCGGTCGCAGGCGGTGTCTGATCCAGCGACCCTTGCGCCCGCAACTGCCTCGCCTTGCGCTGCTGGTCGGCGAGTATGGCCGATTCGGAGACCTCGCCGCGCAGCTCGGTTTCCTGCGAAAATGCAGGCGCCGGACGCAGCAGGGCAAGCGCGCTTGCCGTCAGCAGCAGTGCTGCAACGGCAATGCCCTTCCGACCGATTTTCGTTTCAGGCTGGCCCCCGGACATCGTCACCACTGCTTGCGCGGCGCGGTTGCGCCATACTTACCGAACCGTAAATGCGGATGGTTAACGGAGGGTTGAGAGAGCCGCCTCGGAGCCCCTCCAATCCGAAGCCTTGGCAATTCCGTTGGACAGGGGCGCGGCAAAGCGCTAATCGCTTCGCCCATGCATGCGGGGTCCCCAGAAAGAAAGCAGCCGGACAGGCAGGCTGCGATCGAATCGGCGCTGAGAACGGTGGCGACGGAGCAGGCCGGCGTGGCGGCCCTTGCCGCCGCTCTCGCAAACGGGCTGTCCGAGCCTTTTGCCACCGCGATCGACCTGATCTCGCGGATCGAAGGCCGCGTTATCGTCACTGGTGTCGGCAAGAGCGGCCATATCGGCGCCAAGATCGCCGCAACGCTCGCCTCGACCGGCACGCCGGCCTTCTTCGTCCATTCGGCGGAGGCCAATCACGGCGATCTCGGCATGATCGCCAGGGACGACGCCATCATCGCCATGTCGTGGTCTGGCGAGACCAAGGAACTGATGGGCATCGTCGCCTATTCGAGGCGCTTCTCCATCCCGCTAATCGCCATCACCTCGGGCGAAACTTCGGCGCTGGCAAGGGCGGCGGATGTGGTTTTGCTGCTGCCGGTCGTGCCTGAGGCCTGTCCGCACGGGTTGGCGCCGACGACATCGACGCTGCTCCAACTCGTCATGGGCGACGCGCTGGCGATAGCGCTGCTCGAGGCGCGCGGCTTCACGCCGGATCATTTCCGAACCTTGCACCCTGGCGGGCAGCTTGGCGCCAATCTGACCCGGGTGTCGGAGATCATGCGAACCGGCGATCAGGTGCCGCTCGCCCTGCTCGGCACCAAGATGCCGGAAGCAGTGATGACGCTGTCGCAGAAGAAAGTCGGCTGCGTCTGCATCGTCGATGCAAGCGGCAAGCTGGTCGGGATCGTCACCGACGGCGACGTCGCGCGCAATCTGCATCGCAATCTGGCCGACGTCACCGTCGACGAGGTCATGACCCGCACGCCCAAGACGATCGATCCGCAGACGCTGGCGGGCACGGCGATCGCCATGCTCAACGAGCACAATATCGGCGCGCTGGTCGTGATCAAAAACAAACTGCCGGTGGGCGTGGTTCACTTCCACGACCTGCTGCGCATCGGCGCGGCTTAAAGCGGACTGTCCCCGCCTCAAGCCACCCCGCACGCGTCCTCGATCAAATCGCCTCTACGGTCAGCTCCAGATCGGTATCCGCCGCTCCGGTCACGCGCACTTGCGCGCCGACCGGCAGGTCCGGACCGGATACGCGCCACAGCGTGTCGCCGAGCCGGATGCGGCCGCGGCCGTTCTTGATCGGCTCGGCCAGCGTCGCCGTGCGGCCGACCATCTGCGCGCCGCGGCGGTTGAGCAGCGGCTGGTCGACGCTGCCCTGCCGGCTGACGGCGATCTGCCGGCCGACATAGGCCGAGACGACGGCCAGCACGAGGAAGGCCAGGACCTGGACCTGCCAGGTCCAGAAGGCCGCGTCCCAGATCGCCAGCGACACGGCGCCGATGATCAGCGCGGCAATGCCGATCCACAGCATGAACACGCCTGGCGCCACGACTTCCATCACCAGGAGCACGATGCCGAGAACCATCCAGTTCCACGGTCCGAGTTCCGAAACGATGCGGTCGATCATCGATGTTCTCCCACCCGGAGCAGTTCCTCGTTTCACGGAAACGAGGAACCGTCCTATTTCTCTGTTTGCCGCAATTCCGGACGGAAAACCGTGTCACCCTGGAATTGCGGCGGTCACCTCAACTGTCGGTCTGCCGCACGACCGGCGGACGCGAGCCCTGCCGCGGCGTGCCGGACGGGCCGTCGCCCTTGAAGACTTCGCGGGCGATCTCGCCGATGCCGCCGAGCGAGCCGATCAGCGACGAGGCCTCGAACGGCATCAGCACGATCTTGTTGTTGCTCGAAGAGCCGATCTTGGCCAAGGCCTCGGTGTATTTCTGCGCGACGAAGTAGTTGATCGCCTGCACGTCGCCCTTGGCGATGGCTTCCGACACGACCTGCGTCGCCTTGGCTTCGGCCTCGGCCGAACGCTCGCGCGCCTCGGCGTCGCGGAAGGCGGCTTCCCTGCGGCCCTCGGCTTCGAGGATCTGCGACTGCTTCAGGCCTTCGGCGGCCAGGATCTGGGCGCGCTTGTCGCGTTCGGCCATCATCTGGCGGCCCATCGATTCCACCAGATTTGCCGGCGGGTTGATGTCCTTGATCTCGACGCGGGTGATCTTGATGCCCCACGGGTGCGCCGCCTCGTCGACGACACGCAGCAGCCGCTCGTTGATCGCGTCGCGGTTGGACAGCAACTCGTCGAGGTCCATCGAGCCCATGACGGTGCGGATGTTGGTCATGGTGAGGTTGAGGATGGCGTTCTGCAGGCCGGAGACCTGGTAGGCAGCCTGTGCCGCGTTGAGGATCTGGAAGAAGGCGATGCCGTCGACGCCGACGATGGCGTTGTCGCGGGTGATGATCTCCTGGCTGGGAACGTCGAGCACCTGCTCCATCATGTTCATCTTGGCGCCGATGCGCTCGAAGATCGGGTTGATGATGTTGAGGCCAGGGGTCAGCGTCTTGGTGTAGCGGCCGAAGCGCTCCACTGTGTAGTTGTAACCTTGCGGCACCGTCTTGATGCCCTTGAAAAGCAGGATGATGACCAGGAAAACAAGAACAATGATGGCAATATCGAAACCGCTGAAGCCCATTTCACTTCTCCCTCAAAGGCGGCGACCTCACGGAATCACTTAAGTGTGTTTCCGCAACGTTACAATCAGGTGATCACCAGAGCCGGATGATTTCAGGCCGAATCGACCTGAAATCATCCGGCTCCAGGTCAATAGAAAGAGCATGATGTCGTCCGAAAACCGCTGCACACTTTTCGGCATCATGCTCTGATATTGGTTAGCGGCGGGTTTTGCGCACCGGTTTCGAGCTGTCGGTGAAGTCGGTCACACCCAGCCGGAAAGCTCGCGCCGGACCAGCGCTTCGACCACCGCCATCCCTTCGTCGCTGTCGTTGAGACAGGGGATGTGGGCGAAGTTCTTGCCGCCGGCGTGATGGAAGGTTTCGGCGGCTTCGCGGCCGATCTCGTCCAGCGTCTCGATGCAATCGACGGAAAAGCCGGGATTGACGACCGCGATCGACTTGATGCCGTCCTTGGCAAGCTTTTCGACCGTGACGTCGGTATAGGGCTGCAGCCATTCCTGCGCGCCAAAACGCGACTGGAAGGTGGTGATGAGCTTCTTCTCGTCCCAGCCGAGCCTTTCCCGCAGCAGCCGCGTCGTCTTGAGGCAATGGCAATGGTAGGGGTCGCCCTTCTCGAAATAAGGCTTCGGTATGCCGTGATAGGACGCGATAACCATCTCCGGCTTGAAGTCCAACGTCCCAAGATGCCGCTCGATCGAGTGAGCGAGCGCGTCGATATAGACCGGCTCGTCGTAATAGGGCGGCACGCTCCGGATCGCCGGCGCGTTTCTGATCTTCATCAGCGCGCGGAACAACTGGTCGTTGGCGGTTGCCGTCGTTGTTGCTGAATATTGCGGATATAGCGGGAATGACAAAATGCGGTCGCAGCCCTGCTCGACCAGTCTTTGCGCGACGCTTGCCGTCGAAGGATTGCCGTAGCGCATGGCCCAGTCGACCACCACGTCGGGCAGGTCGGCGAGCGCAGCGGCCAGCTTCTCGCCTTGAGCGCGGGTGAACGTGCGCAGCGGCGACTCGTTCTTTTCCCGGTTCCAGATCCTGGCATAGTTGGCGCCGGACTTTTTCGGCCGGGTGGTCAGGACCAGACCGTAAAGGATCGGATACCAGATCGCCTTGTTGAGCTCGATGACGCGCGGGTCGGAGAGGAATTCCCTGAGATACCGCCACATCGGCGCGAATTCGATCCCATCGGGTGTGCCGAGATTGATCAGCATGACGCCGACCTTGCCCCGCTTTACCGCCGGGTGGCCCGTAGGCAGCAGACCAGCGGTCCTCGCGGTTCTGGCATCGGTGGGGCTGGCAAGCGTCATCAACAATCTCCGGTCGCCGC
>NZ_RZTO01000196.1:0-8563 GCF_003997225.1 Mesorhizobium sp. M2C.T.Ca.TU.002.02.1.1 | reverse complement strand
GGAAATGCTGCTCGGCAAGGCCGAAATTCGCCTCGCGGAACTGCGCCTTGCCTTCGACGAGGTCGCTGGCGCTGACATCCTTGGCCACCGGCTGGATCGCCGTGGTCTTGGTCGTGTCGACGTCTGCGTTCGTCGTGCAGCCGGTGATCATCAAGACGGCCGCCAACGCCGCCGCTGCCCTGAGAAGTCTCTGACGCATGCCCCTGCCCCATCGCCCGATTTGCCGGGTCGTTCTTCAGGAAAAATCCTACAGGAGAGCGATTAAGCTTCGGTGCCGAAATGCAGCTAAATTTTGGTTGCGCGCCAAGGATGCGTTAACCAGCGCTCCTGAGGTGCCACTGAGGGTTCAGGTCCGGCCGGCCTCACCTGAACCCTCAGTGCGCGGTCAGCTTCACGACGATCGGTATGATGGCGATCATCAGCACCACCGGCAGGATGCAGACCGTCACCGGCACCGACATCTTGGCCGGAAGGGCATGCGCCTTCTCCTCGGCCATCGACATGCGCTTGTGCCGCATCTCGTCGGAAAAGACGCGCAGCGAGCCCGACAGGCTGGTGCCGAGTTCCTTGGATTGCTGCAAGAGCGTCGCGAAGGAGCGAACCTCGTCCAGGCTGAGGCGGTCGGCAAGCGCCTTCAGCGCGTCGTCGAGGCTGCGCCCGGCCCGCAATTCCAGCGACACCAGGATCAGGTTCTGACTGAGCGACGGATAGGTCCTGGCAAGTTCCTTGGAGACCCGCTCGATGCCGGCCTCCATGCTCATGCCGGCATCGGAGCAGACGATCATCAAATCCATGAAATCGGGAAAGCCGTTGCGGTATTCGCGCATCTTTTCCCGAACCTTCTGCGTCAGCACCAGACCCGGCAGGAAATAGCCGCCGGCACCCGACAGGATGATGAAGGTCCAGCGGCTGGTCATGGTCGACTCGGCGCTGGCCGCCCAGTGGTTGATCAGGAAAGCGCCGAGCGCCGCGCCGACCAGGGTGGCGAAACGGATGAGGAAGAACATGCCGACGGCGCGCGGTTCCATATAGCCGGCCTGGATCAGTTTCAGGCGCAGCCGGGCGACATTTTCCGGGTCGCTCTTGGCGTAGAATTCCTGCGCCCGCTTCACCGCCTTCTCGCGCACGGCGTTGGTGCTCTTCTTGGGCGAGGACTCCGCCTGCTCGGCCGGTTGCAATGTCTCGACCTTCAGCCGGCGCTTGACCTCGCCGCGATCGCCCTTGGCGAGCACCAGCGGCCAGGCGACGGCACCGGCGCCCAGCACAAGCAGCAGCACGGCGACCGGCACCAGCGAGGTCGGCGCGAGCGAGGCGAGGAAGCGGATGACGTCTTCCATTTCAGAACTTGAAATTCGACATCTTGAACATGATGGCGTTGCCGAGCAGCAGCCAGATGATGGAGCCGCCCAGCATGTACCAGGTCTTCGGCACGTCCCAGACATCCCGATAGAACTGCGGCATCAGCACCATGATGGCGGTGAACAGAAGCACCGGCACCGCGGTCAGTATGTAAGCCGACATGCGGCCTTCCGTCGAAATGGCGCGCACCTTGCGGCGCAGCTTGCCACGGTCGCGGATGGTCGCCGACAGGCCGTCGAGGATCTCGCGCAGATTGCCGCCTGAAGTGCTCTGGATCGACACCGCCGTGACGAACAGCGGCAGATCCTCATGGCCCACCCGGTCGAAGAGATTGTTCAGCGCCGAGACCAGGTCGGAGCCGTAGGTCACCTCGTCGGCGACGACGCCGAACTCGGTGCCGATCGGATCGCCCATTTCGCGCGCCACCATGGCGATCGCCACCGGCACGGGATGCCCGGCCTTCAGGCCGCGCGTGATCAATTCAAGCGCCTCGGGCAATTGCATCCCGAACCGCTTGTGCCGGCGCTTGCGCATGAAGCGCATTGCCATCACCGGCAGGACCGGCAGCAGCACGACGAGCAGGATCAGGCCGAACAGGAGCGGCAGGCCCTTCCAGATCGAGACAAGCGCCAGCGCCGCGGCCACGCCCGATGTGATCGTCAGGAATTTCGGCAGCGGCGTGGTCATACCGGACTGCGTGCGCAGGGCGCGGAAGCGGTCGAGGGAAAAGATGGAGCTGCCGCCGTCTATCCCGCGCTCCTTGCGCAGTTGGATCAGGACCTGCTCCTGACTGATCTTGTTCTCCGCGAGCTTCATGCGGCGGTTGATGGCCGTGCGCTTGTCGCTGCGCCCGGCATAGAGCAGATAAAGGCCCTCGGCGATCATGATGCCGGTGAGCGCCGCTGCGGCGTACACGGCGTAAATAGGGCTGAAACCGTCCAGCACCGGCCTAGTCCTGCGGCCGGCCGGGTTCGAAATATCTGCCCGGAAATTCGATGCCCATGTTGCGCAGGTCCTCCAGGAAGCGCGGGCGGATGCCGGTCGCTTCGAAGTGCCCGAGTATCTTGCCGTCCGCCTCCATGCCGGTGCGCACGAAGCGGAATATCTCCTGCATCTGGATGACGTCGCCTTCCATGCCGGTCACCTCGGCGACGCTGGTCACCTTGCGCTTGCCGTCGGAAAGGCGCGTCAGTTGCACGATGATGTCGATGGCGCTGGAGATCTGGCTGCGGATCGATTGCACGGTCATCGGCATGCCGGTCATGCCGAGCATCTGTTCCAGGCGCGAGATGGCGTCACGCGGCGTGTTGGCATGGATGGTGGCCATCGAGCCTTCGTGACCGGTGTTCATCGCCTGCAGCATGTCGAAGGCTTCCTCGCCGCGGCACTCGCCGAGGATAACGCGGTCGGGACGCATGCGCAGCGCGTTCTTGACGAGGTCGCGCTGCTTCAATTCGCCGTGGCCCTCGATATTGGCGGGGCGCGTTTCCATGCGCGCGACATGCGGCTGCTGCAATTGCAGCTCGGCCGCGTCTTCGATGGTGATCAGGCGCTCGTCTTCCGGAATGAAGGCCGACAAAGCGTTGAGCATCGTCGTCTTGCCGGTGCCGGTGCCGCCGGAGATGATCGTGGTCTTGCGGGCATGCACCGCCGCCGCCAGCACCTCGGCCATGTTCTGGGTGATGGCGCCGAATTCGACCAGCTTGTGCAGGCCGAGCTTGTTCTTGGAGAATTTGCGGATCGAGACCAGCGGTCCGTCGACGCCGACCGGGCGGATCGCCGCGTTGAAGCGCGAACCGTCGAGCATGCGGGCGTCGACCATCGGCTGCGATTCATCGACGCGCCGGCCGACCGCCGCAACGATTTTGTTAATGATTCGAAGCAGATGCGCCTCATCCTTGAACGGGATGTGGACCTGCTGCAGCTTGCCGCGCTTTTCGACGAAGCAGTTCTGGTGGCCGTTGATCAGGATATCGTTGATCTCGGGATCCTTGAGCAGCGGCTCCAGCGGGCCGAGGCCGACCATTTCGTCGACGATGTCGTCGACCAGCGCGTCGAGCTCGGCGATGTTGATCGCCATCCGCTCCTCGCGCGTCTTTTCCGAGACGAATTCATGCACCTGCCGGCGCATTTCATCCCGGGGCAGCCGCTCCAGCGCCACGAGGTTGATCTCTTCGAGCAGCATGCGATGGATGCGCACACGTGCGTCCAGCACCTTGTTGACGCTCTTTTGAGGCGCTGCCTCAGGCCGCGGCGGCGCCGGCTTGCGGGTCGTCGGGATGACGACTGCATTATGCGTGACAGGCGTGGGTTCCGGCGCCCGCTGCGGACGTACGTCGCGGCTCTGCAGGTTGGAAAAGCGGCTGGTCATCCTGCCTTCCTCTTCAGCAAGCCCTTGCCCAGGCCGAACAGCGACTTCGACTTGACCGTGGCCTGGACGGCCTCCTCCGGCAGGATGATCTTCTTCAGGTCGTTGACGACATTGGCGTTGGGGTCGATGGCGTGCAGCGGCACGCCGCGGTCGACCGCCTCGCGCACCAGCCGGTAATTGTTGGAGATGCCGCCGACGAAATGCTCGCCGAGTATCTCCTGGACGTCAGCCTGCTTGATGCCGCTGTCGAACATCTTCTGCTCGAAGCGGTTGACGATGACGTTGGGCTTCACTTCCTTGCCGGCGGTCTCATAGACGGCCTGGATGAGACGCTGCGTATGGCGCAGGCAGGGCACCGTCATCTCGGCGACGATATAGAGCTTGTTGGAACCCAGCAGCACCGTCTCGGTCCAGGGGAACCAGGTGCGCGGCATATCGATGACGACATTGTCGAAATAAGCCGCCACGAGGTCGAGCATGCGCACCACGACATCGGTCTTGAACGAGCGCATGTCGGACGGGCGCGTGGGAGCGGCAAGCACGCATAGGCCGCTCGCATGCTTGGACAGCATCACGTCGAGCAATTGCCGGTCGAGGCGCTCCGGCTGGTTCTCGATTTCCGTGATGTCGAAGCGCGGTTCGAGGTCGAGATATTCGGCGCAGGCGCCTTGCTGGAAATTGAGGTCGACGACGCATGTCGAGGCGCCGCGCGTCACCGAATGATGCAGCTGGAAGGCCGTCTGCAAGGCGAGCGTGGTGGTGCCGACGCCGCCGGCGGCCGGCATGAA
Source organism: Mesorhizobium sp. M2C.T.Ca.TU.002.02.1.1 (assembly GCF_003997225.1). NCBI lineage: Bacteria > Pseudomonadati > Pseudomonadota > Alphaproteobacteria > Hyphomicrobiales > Phyllobacteriaceae > Mesorhizobium > Mesorhizobium sp. M2C.T.Ca.TU.002.02.1.1. The sequence goes on along the minus strand of NZ_RZTO01000196.1, from coordinate 4,045 downwards.
GGTATAGACGTGCGATTCGGTGTTCTCTTCCCGCCCCGGCCCTTGCAGCGCACGGACGACGGAACGCACGAGATCGGCCGTGGTGATCGGCTTGACCAGGAAATCGGCGACCTTGAGCTGCACCAGGATGCGCACCGCCGCCGCGTTGAATTCCTGGGTGACGACGACCACCGGAACGCTGCCTTCCAGCCGCCGCATGACGCGCTGCAGCGACTCGATTTCCTCGAGCTTGGCCGCGTCCATGTCGACGATGACCGTGCCGAAGTCCGCTTCGAGGATTTCGCCGCGCAGCTCGTTGACGCTCTTTTCCAGCGTCAAAAGCTCGATGATCTCGGAGGTCGCGAAAGCGGTCCGCGTGTCCTGCAAAAACGCTCGGTCCGTCGAAACGAGCAGGATCTTCTTTGTCTTGCTGCCAGATGCCATCGGCGTCAGCCCATCAGTTCGATGTGGTCGATGATGATGTCGTCGATGACGGCGCGGAGCCGGCTTTCGCGCCGACGGCGGCACTCTCCGAACCCGGACGCTGGGCCGGCACCAGAAGCTTGGTGTTTTGTACGCCGTACTTCCATGGGTCGACCATCTGCATGGCGGTGTTGGACGCCTGCGCGTTGCCGACTCCCGGCGTCACGCCTTCGGTGCGCACGTAGTCGTCGCTGGTGCAGCCGCTCACGGACCCGGCCAGGAATAGAGCAATCCAAGGGGCGCTGCGCATGGCCTTAGTCCTTCGGCAGATCGAGGAAGTGGCCGGACGTGGTGGCGGCCACCGGGCGGGCGGCGCTGCCGTCCGCCAGTGCCACCGGACGCTTCGGCGCCGAGGCGTCCACTTCCTCGGTGTTGTTGAGGAAATAATCGGCGGGACTTGCCGGCTGGGTGCCGTCGGTCGGCTCGACCATCTTCTTCGACGGATCGACCGGCTTGACCAGGTAAGGCGTGACGATGATGACCAGATCGGTCTCGCGCCGCTGATAGGACTTCGAGGAGAACAGAGGACCGAGCACCGGCAGTTTGCCGATCCCCGGCACCCGCGACGTCGTGATGTCGTTCTGCGACTGCAGAAGACCGGCGATCATGAAGCTCTGGCCATTCTTGAGGTCGACCGACGTCCTGGCGCGGCGCACGATGAAGGCCGGGATGGAAATGCCGCTGCTGACCTGGATGGAAGCCGACGGGTCGATCGAGGACACTTCCGGCGCGATGTCGAGGCTGACCAGCCCGTCTTTCAGCACCGTTGGCGTGAAATCGAGGCCGACGCCGTACTTCTTGTAGGTGACGCTGATCTTGCCATTGTCCTCTGAAACCGGGATCGGGAACTCGCCGCCGGCAAGGAAGCTCGCCGTCTGGCCCGAACGCGCGATCAGGTTCGGCTCCGCCAGCCGCCGCGCCAGGCCGCGTTCCTCCAGCGCCTTGATGGCGATGTCGATGGAAACGCCGTTCGACAGCAGGCTGCCGATGATCTCGCCGGTTCCGGCCCCCGTCACGGTCCCCCCGTCCGGGTTCAGCACGACTTTGCGGTTGCCGATGCCATAGGCGAAATTGGCGGCGTATTTGGCGCCGAGATCCTGACCGGCCTGACGATTGATCTCGACGAAGCGGACGTTGAGCTGCACCTGCTGCGAGGACGAGATGTTGACCGAGTTGATGACTTCCTCGTTGCCGGAAAAGCGCGACGCGATCTTGCTGGCCTTGTCGGCGGCGACCGCATCGTCGGCCTCGCCCGACAGCACGACGCGGCCGTTCGCCGAGCCGACCTTGATCTTGGCGTCGGGCACGCTGGCGCGGATGGTGCTGGCCAGCTGGTCGGTATCCAGCGTTACCTCGATGTCGATGGTGCCGACGAGCTGCTTGTTCTGGTCGAACAGGGCGATACCCGTGGTGCCCAGATTGTTGCCCAGCACGTAGAAGGACTTGTCGGTCAGCGGATTGACGTTGGCGATCTCCGGATCGCCGATGACGATCTGGTAGAAGGCGGCGCTCGTCATGATCGTCTTCGGCTTGCCCTTGGCGACCTTGATCGAGGCGTTCCTGTTCGCCGAGACATAGACGACGTCGTTGCCCGCCCTTGCCGGCGCGGCGACGCCAAGCATTGCCGCCGCCAGGGCGATCGCGCCGAGAAGACGCCATCCCCCGGTCGTCCGAAATGCATCAAACCCGAACATCTGTTGCCCCGTCCCCGCCGGTCCCCACCGGCTATTGCTGCAGTTCCTGCGGCGGTTCCCGTGAAGGACCCTTGTATTCCTCGACCTTGTCGCCGCGCGTCACGATCACCGTCTTGAATTTCGGCTCGTCGGATTCCTTCGTTACAGCGCTGACGAGCGAGGCGGCGCTCGCCTGCGCCTTTGCGGCGACCGAACCGCCGAAGGACGAGATGGTCATAAGCCCGCCATTGCTGGCGCTGGCATCGGCCGCGGACCGCAAGGACAGCGACAAGGTGCCGACGGTGCGGGCCAGCGCCACTTTCTGCGCCCCTTCGTTGGTCACCTCGATGGTCACCGAATTGGCGACCTGCGGTTCGGTCTTGCGCTCATCCGCGCCCTGCCCGACCGAGAGCACCTTGGCGTCAGCGACGACGACCTCGGACGTCACCGTCGAGCCGGCCGCGCCCTGCGCGTTTTTGGATACTTCCTGGATGTCCCCCGCGTCACGCGTCAGCACGACGTCGACGCGATCCCCGGGCGTGACGAAGCCGCCGACGCCGGCGATCTCATCGGTGCGGATGGTGACGGCCCGCATTCCCGGCGACAGCATGTTGGAAAGGGTGGCGCGGCCGTTCGGTCCCGACAGCTTGGTGAGCAGCACCGGCTCGTTGACCTCGATCGGCGACAGCACGACCCGGCTGCCGTCGGCGAGCAGCTTGTCGATCGTCGGGAAAGCGCCCTGCGGCAGGGAATCCTGCGGCCACGGGATCTCGGCGAGCTGCGGCCGTGCGAGCTCCATGCCGTAGCGCAACGGCGCTTGAGCCACCACGATGGTTTTGAACTCGACCTTGGGCTGTGGCGCCGCGACGGAGACGACCTTGACCTCGGGCTGAGCCTTTGCCTGGCTCTTGACCCAGAAATCCGCCGCAAAGATCGAGATCGCGCCGAAAACGGCGGCGATGCCGATCATGGTTATGGCCCTGCCCCTCACAACGAAACCCCCGACGCCCGTGGTCTTTTGTTGGTTGGGCCTCACGCTAGGCGTTAATGTTAAAGAATCAGGAATCCTGCGACCCGCCGATCGCCCTATTTCGGCCGGCTTGGTTATCGAATGGTTTTGGAATAAGAGACAGTTTGATCCCTGAACGGAACGGGAACTCGTTCGCCCGCCAAAAGCGTGGCAGTATCGAGACGTGATTCGCATTACCGGACGCTAGGCCCAGCATGGACGACAGTAACGACCTCTTCGGCAAGATGGAAAAGCCGGCGCAGCCGGTGCGCGCGCCCTCGCGCCCCGCCGATCCGCTGGTGCAGGCAGCGAAGCGTTCGACCGCCGCCCGCGACGGCAGCGAAAGCTACAGCGCCGCCGACATCGAGGTGCTGGAAGGGCTTGAGCCGGTGCGGCGCCGCCCAGGCATGTATATCGGCGGCACCGACGACAAGGCGATGCATCACCTGTTCGCCGAGGTCATCGACAATTCGATGGACGAGGCGGTGGCCGGCCACGCCACCTTCATCGACGTCGAGCTTTCCGCCGACGGCTTCCTGACCGTCACCGACAATGGGCGCGGCATCCCGGTCGATCCGCATCCGAAATTCAAGAAGCCGGCGCTCGAAGTCATCATGACGACGCTGCATTCGGGCGGCAAGTTCGACTCCAAGGTCTATGAGACCTCCGGCGGCCTGCACGGCGTCGGCGTTTCGGTCGTCAACGCGCTGTCCGACCATCTCGAGGTCGAGGTCGCGCGCGGTCGCCAGCTCTATCGCCAGCGTTTTTCCCGCGGCGTCCCGGTCAGCGGTCTGGAGCATCTCGGCGAGGTCCACAACCGCCGCGGCACGAGGACCCGCTTCCATCCCGACGAGCAGATTTTCGGCAAGGGCGCCGCCTTCGAGCCGGCGCGGCTCTACCG
>NZ_RZTO01000195.1:0-8563 GCF_003997225.1 Mesorhizobium sp. M2C.T.Ca.TU.002.02.1.1 | reverse complement strand
CCATCCGTGCTCGCAGAGCGTGGTGAAGTGGCGCGAAGCGGGGCTGCTGCAGCCGCTCGATACCTCGAAGATCGCCGGCTGGAAGGACCTCAATCCCGGCATCATGGCGATGAAGGACCTCGCCACCACGCCCGACGGCAAGGCCTGGTTCATGCCCTGGGACTGGGGCGACACCCAGCTCACCTACAATTCCGACAAGATCGCCGAGAAGGACGTGCAGTCGCTGAAGGCCTTCGCCGATCCGAAATACAAGGGCAGGGTCTCGATCGGCGACAATGTCGACGACGCCTATGCGCTGGCCAGCCTCGCCATCGGGCTCAAGGACTGGACTAAGATGACGGACGACCAGTTCAAGCAGGCATCCGATTTCCTGCGCCAGGTGCACAAGAATGTCCGCTCTTACTGGACCGACACCACCGACATCGTGCAGCTGCTCAGCGGCGGCGAGGTCGACCTCGCCTGGGCCTGGAACGACGCGACGGTGCAGTCGGTCAAGGCCGGCGTGCCGATCAAGTCCAAGAAGGACACCGACGAGGGTATGTCGACCTGGGTGTGCGGCTATGTGCTCTTCAAGGACGCGCCGGGCAACATCGACAAGGCCTATGACTATCTCAATGCGGTCAACGACCCCGAAGTCGCCAAGACGCTGGTCAAGGACTGGGGCTACGGCCAGGCCAACGCCAAGGGCATGGCCGGCGTCGACCCGGCGGTGCTGAAGGAAAAGGGCTACGACAACGTCGAAAAATGGGTCGACAAGACGCTGTTCCAGCAGCCGCTGCCTTCCGAGCTCAAACTGAAGATGATCGCCGAATTCGAGAAGATCAAAGCCGGCTATTGAGCTGAATTCTAGCGGCCCGCTTACTTGCCAAGCAGAGCAAAGTGAGCGGGCTCGCCAAAGCTTCTGAATTCTCCTAACTTCGCCAAACGCATCTGCGATGGGGGAGTTTCTCGCGCCATGAAAACCATGCTTCGCCGCCTTGCCCTGGCTGCTGTCGTCACCGTCGGCGCTGGCTCCGCCCATGCGCTTGCCGAAGGCGGCGGCGACCTCGTCGTCTTCGACTGGTCCGGCTACGAGGATCCGCTGCTGCATCCGGCCTATGCCGCCAAATACAATGCCGAGCCGACCTTCTCCTTCTTCGGCGACGAGGACGAGGCTTTCGAGAAGATGCGCGCCGGCTTCAAGGCCGACGTCGCGCATCCCTGTTCGCAAAGCGTGGTGAAATGGCGTGAGGCCGGCCTGCTGCAGCCGCTCGACACCTCGAAGATCGCCGGCTGGAAGGACCTCAACCCGGGCATCATGGCGATGAAGGACCTCGCCACCACCGCCGACGGCAAGGCCTGGTTCATGCCTTTCGACTGGGGCAACACCTCGCTGCTCTACCGCACCGACAAGGTGACGGCGGAGGAGGCGCAGTCGCTGAAGATCTTCGCCGATCCGAAGTTCAAGGGCCGCGTCACCATCGGCGACAATGTCGACGACGCCTATGCGCTGGCGAGCCTGGTCATCGGTCTGAAGGACTGGACCAAGATGACGGACGAGCAGTTCAAACAGGCCTCCGCCTTCCTGCGCGACGTGCACAAGAATGTCCGCTTCTACTGGACAGACGACACCGACCTCAACCAGGCTTTCACGGGCAATGAAGTCGATCTGGTCTGGGGCTGGAACGAGACCTATGTGACGTTGAAAGGCCAGGGCATGCCGATCGCCATGAATCGCGACACCAAGGAGGGCATCTCGACCTGGGTGTGCGGCTATGTGCTGCTCAAGGATGCGCCGGGCAAGCTCGACCAGGCCTATGATTTCCTGAGCGCGGTCAACGCTCCAGGTGTTTCGGAGTATATGGTGAAGACCTTCGGCTACGGTCACGGCAACAACGCGGGCATGGCGGCGATGGACCAGAAGCTGCTCACCGAGCGCGGCTTCGACAATCTCGACAAGTTCCTCGACAAGACGTTGTTCCAGCAGCCGGTTGCGCCGAACCTCAAGCAGCGCATGGTCGCCGAGTTCGAGAAGATCAAGGCCGGCTATTGAAGAGCAGCATTGAAAGAACCGACGTCGTCATCGTCGGCGCCGGCTTCACCGGCCTGTCCGCCGCGCTCGAGTTGAAGCGCGCCGGCATCGGTTTCCTTGTCCTTGAAGCACGCGAGCGCGTCGGCGGTAGGGTGGAGGCCGTCCGCAACGGGCTCGGCGAGCTGATCGACAGCGGCGGCCAGTTCTTGTGCGTGGACATGCCCGAGGTGATGGCCCTGGCCAGGGCCCACGGCAAGAGCTTCGTCGAGACCTATGTCGAGGGCGAATTCATCACCCATCCGTCGATGCTGCCGGCGCGGGCGGAGCGGACCTATCACGTCTCGATGGCGATCCGCGAGCGCATGAACCGGATCGATCCGGACGATCCGTCGATTGCCGGGCTGACTGTCGCGGACTGGCTGGAACGCCAGCACGATGAGCCCGATGCCAAGGCCGCCTTTCGTTCGATGATCGAAGGCCTGTGGTGCCTGGCGTTGGACAAGGTGCCGCTCTGGTACCTGATCGACAATGACCGCCGCATTACCAACGAGGTGTTCGAGCTGCAGTATTTTCTGGGCGACACCATGCAATCGCTGGCCGAGGACCTCGCCGCCGCGCTCGGCGACCGGCTACGACTGAACGAAGCGGTGGCGCATGTCGAGCGTGCCCCGCAAGGCGTTCGCGTCAGCACCGGCGCCGCCACGATCGAAGCGCGCGAGGTCCTGATCGCGCTGCCGCCGGCGACGGCCGCGAAGCTCGATTTCGCGCCGGCTTTGCCGGCGGAGCTCGCAAGCGCGCTCGGCGTCTGGGAAAGCGGCGCGGTGATCAAGATCCTGGTGCGCTACGCCAAGCCGTTCTGGCGCGAGCAAGGCCTGTGCGGCATGGTGATGTGGCGCGATCAGCCCGGCCTGTTTGCCTGCGACGCCAGCACGGATGCCGACCACGCCGCGCTTGTCGTCTTTGTCGGCGGGCCGCTGGCGCTGCGCTGGCATCGGCTCAGCGCGGCGGCGTTGCGGGCGGAAATCACAGCGAGGCTTGTCCTGGCGCTCGGCCCAGAGGCCGCCGACATCGTCGATTTCAGCGCGCGCGACTGGACGCATGACCGCTGGAGCGGCGGCGCCTATAGCGACCTCATCATCGATGTGGCGGCGCGCGATGCCGAGCGCGTCATCCTGGCCGGCGCGCCGCCGGTCTATTTCGCCGCTTCGGAGCTCTCGCCGTCTTTCCCGGGTTATGTCGAAGGCGCGATCGTCGCCGGCCGCATCGCGGCCGGCAAGATTCAGTCGGCCATCGCCACCAGAGCTTCAGGATCATAGGCGAGGCGGATCGGCGCGCCGACCGGAATGTCGTCGGCGCCGAAGTCGTTGGTCTCGGTGACCGAGAGCGGCTTTTCGAGCCCCGGTATCTCGACGATCAGATGCGTGATCTCGCCGAAATAGTGGCGCTCGACGACCTTGCCGGCGACCTCGAACTTCGCCGTCGCATTGTCCCACAAAACGCGCAGCCGCTCGGGGCGGATGCCAAGCGTCGCCGCGCCGCCATTGCGCACGAACGCCTTCGGCTTGTCGGTCCTGACGCGGCCGAAGCCCAGCGTGTCGAGCACCAGCGAAGCGCCGTTCTCCTCGACGATCTCGGCCTTGACGAAGTTCATGCCGCCGAGAAAATCGGCCACCTGGCGGTTGACCGGGCGCTGGTAGATCTCCTTGGGCGAGGCGACCTGCGCGATGCGGCCGCCGAACATCACCGCGATGCGGTCCGACATGGCGAGCGCCTCGTACTGGTCATGCGTGACCAGCACGAAGGTGATGCCGACCGCCTGCTGCAGCCGGCGCAGCTCGACCTGCATCTGCTCGCGCAGCTTCTTGTCGAGCGCCGAAAGCGGCTCGTCGAGCAGCAGCACCTTGGGCCGCATGACCAGGGCGCGGGCCAAAGCCACGCGCTGGCGCTGGCCGCCGGAAAGCTCGGTGGCGCGGCGCTTGCCGAGGCCGGTCAGCGACACCTGCGCCAGCGCCTCCTCGACGCGGCGCTTCTCCTCGCCGGCGTCGAGCTTCAGCCGCTTCAGCCCATAGGCGACATTCTGCTCGACATTGAGATGCGGGAAGATCGCATAGCTCTGGAAGACCATGTTGGTCGGCCGGCGGTTGGCGGGGATGCCGTCCATCGGCTGGCCGTCGACGGCGATGGAGCCGCTGGTCGGCGTGTCGAAGCCGGCGATCATGCGCAACAGCGTGGTCTTGCCGCAGCCGGAAGGCCCGAGCAGCGAGAAGAACTCGCCTTCGCGGATCGAGAGCGAGGCGTTGTCCAGCGCCTTGAACGATCCGTAGCTGCGGGTCACGTCGCGGATCTCGATCATGGTCCGGTCGGTTTGGACACGCTCGGATTGGACCCGCTCAAGCATAGAGGCCTCCCTCGTTCTGGGTGCGTCTCGCCGCGCGGCGGCGCAGGATTTCGGCAATCGTCATCAGCACGAAGGATGCGAAGAGCAGCAAGGTGCCGAGCGCCAGCACGCCGGGAAGCTTGGCCGCGAAACGCAGCTGGCCCCAGATGTAGATCGGCAGCGTCGCCTCGGTGCCGGTGAGGAAAAAGGCGATGATGAATTCGTCCAGCGAGATGGTGAAGCAGACGAGCAGGCTGGAGATGATCGCCGGCGCGACCATGGGCAGCGTCACCCGCCGGAAAGTGCCGAAGGCGCTCTCGCCGAGATCGGCGGAAGCCTCCTCCAGGCTGCGGTCGAAACCCTCGAAGCCGGAGGTCAGCACGGTCATCGAATAGGGAATGCAGACCAGAACATGGCCGAGCACGACGGTGAACAGCGACAGGCTGAGGCCGAGCTGCAGCATGACCAAAAGCATGGAGATGGCGACGATCACCTCCGGCAGCACCAGCGGCGCCATGATCAGGCCGTTGATGGCGCGCCGACCGGGGTAGCGGTAGCGGGTGATCGAGCGGGCCGCGAGGATGCCCAGCACCGTCGACAGGATCGAGGCGGAGATGCCGACGATCAGGCTGTTCCAGGTGGCGTCGATCAGCGCCGGCGTGCGCGGCAGGTCCTCGTACCAGTGAAGGGTGACGCCCGAGAGCGGGAATTTGGGCGTCGCCGCCGTGTTGATCGAGAAGATCGGCAGGAAGATCACCGGCAGATAGAGGAACAGCAGATAGAGGACGGCGTAAGTCGAAAGCCAGCCGGGCAGGAAACGTCTTATCGCCGTCATCGCGCCAGCCTCTGCAGGGCGCGGATGACCAGCACGGTGGCGCCGGCCATCAGCGAGACGATGATCATGGTGGTGACGGAGAGCGCCGCGCCCAGCGGCCAGTTCGACGCCTTGCCGAACTGCGCCTGGATGGCGTTGGCGATCATGACGCCGTCCTTGCCGCCGACGAGCTTCGGCGTGACATAGTCGCCGACGGTCGGGATCATGACGATCAGCGCGGCCGAGATGACGCCGGGCGCCGACAGCGGCAGGGTCACGCGCAGGAAGGAGCGCAGCGGCCCGTCGCCGAGGTCGGTCGCCGCCTCGACCAGGGTCCGGTCGACCTTCTCCAGCGAAACGAAGATCGGCAGGATGGCGAAGGTCGCCCAGGCATGAGTGAGCGTGATGATGACGGCGGTGGAATTGTAGAGGAGCGCCGTCGAGGGCTCGTCGATGATGCCGAGGCCCATCAGGCCGGAATTAAGCACGCCATTGTAGCCGAGGATCACCTTCCACGACATCACGCGCAGCAGGTAGCTGGTCCAGAACGGAATGGTGATGAGGAAGAGCCACAGGCTCTTGTGGCGGCCGCCATGGAAGGAAATGAAATAGGCGATCGGGTAGGCAAGCGCCACGGTCAGCAGGCTGACCGTCAGCGAGATGTAGAGCGAGCGCCAGAGCAGGTCGCGATAGATCGGCTCGGTTAGCGCGATCCGGTAGTTCTCCAGCGTGAAGGTGTGGTCGATGGTGAGATAGTTCTGCGTCCAGAAGGAATGGGCGATGACGACAAGGATTGGCAGGACGAGGAGAATAAGGGCGTAGACGAAGGTGGGGCTGATCAGGGCAAAGCCCTGGACGGCTTCCGATTGCAGAAGGGGACTTCGTCTGGATCCCGCCAAGCGCAACGGGGGCGACCCTTCCGCCGCAACCGTCATTGCAGTGCTCCAGGCGTGATCTCGGTAGCTGGCTCGGACTGTCCCGCCATGCGGCCTTCCCATTCGTGAGCCGGTCGCCTGTTCCCGAATTATGCTTGGAGCGCGATCGCTCGCTGGCTTGCCGGCTTTCTTTCATCATGAGCGCATCCGCCGATTGAAATCAAGCGCTATTTCTGCGATATTGATTGAACGGATATTCAAAATGAGGTGATGGAAAGCCGAATTCCCACGGCTTTCCGCACCGTTTGATATCCGATGAAAATTCGGCAACCTGGCGATGCGAGGCGAAAATGGCGGCTCAAAGCAAGATCAAGGCAAGCGAACTCATCGGACCTGATGACGACGCGGTCGAGCTCGCCAAGCGCCATCTCGTCCAGCCCTGGCCCTATGCCGGCTCGGTCGGCAACGAGGCGCGGGCGCTGATCGGCGAGGGCGACGGCATCTATATCACCGACGCCACAGGCAAGCGCCTGATCGACGGCCCGGCCGGCATGTGGTGCATCAATGTCGGCCATCGCCGCGAGGAGTTGGCCAGGGTCATGTACGACCAGGCAATGGCGCTCTCCTACAACACGCCGTGGTACACGATGAACGCGCCCTCGGCCGAGCTCGCCCGGCGCATCGCCGATGCGGCACCTGGCGACCTCAGCCACACCTTCTTCACCACCGGCGGTTCGTCGGCGGTGGAGACGGCGCTGCGCTTCATGCAGTTCCACAACAATGTGCGGGGACGACCGGAGAAGAAGCTGATCCTCAGCCGCGGTGGCGCCTATCACGGCTCGACCTATCTGTCGGCTTCGCTCAACGGCCGGCCGCGCGACCGCGACTGGATGGACGGCGCCGACGAGCTGGTGGTGAAGCTGTCCTCGCCCGATCCGTTCCGGCGGCCGAAGGAGATGAGCATCGCCGCCTTCACCGATTTCCTCGTCGATCAGTTCCGCGATACCGTCGCGCGTGTCGGCGCAGAGCGCATCGGCGCCTTTGTCGGCGAGCCGGTGCAGGCTTCCGGCGGCGTCGTCGTGCCGCCGGACGGGTATCTGAAGCGGATCCGCGAGATCTGCCGCGAGAACGATATCCTTTATGTCTCGGACGAGGTGGTGACCGGCTTCGGGCGGCTCGGCCATGTCTTTGCCTCCGGCGACGTGTTCGGCATCGACCCGGACATGATCACCTTCGCCAAGGGAGTCACATCCGGCTATTTCCCGCTCGGCGGCGTCATCATCTCGGAGCGGCTGCTGGAAGAGCTGCGCCGGTCCAACCATCCCGACGCGCTGTTCGGCCACGGCTTGACCTATACCAGCCATCCGATCGGCTGCGCGGTGGCGCTGAAGAACCTCGACTTGCTGGAAGAGGGCGTGCTTGCCCACACGCGCGAGATCGCGCCCTATTTCCAGGCGCGGCTCAAGACGCTGGAAGAGCTGCCGCTGGTCGGCGAGGTGCGCGGCGTCGGCCTGATGGCTTGCGTGGAATGCGTCGCCGATCGCGAGAGCAAGGACGCGCTGCAGCTCGACAAGGATGTCGGAAAGCGCATCGACGCGCATTGCCACGAGCTCGGCCTTCTGGTGCGGCCGCTGATCAACATGTGCGTTATGTCGCCGCCGCTGATCATCACCAAAGAGCAGGTCGACGATATGGTGGCGATCCTGCGCGAAGGCATTTCGCGGACCATGGATGATTTGCGGAAAGAGGGCGTCTGGCGGGGGTGATTGGCTCCTTTCTCCCCCGTTGAGGGGGAGATGTCGCCGAAGGCGACAGAGGGGGTCGCCTCACGTAGAGTGCCTGCGCCTTCCACGACGACAGAGGGCGTCGGCGTTCTACGCGCAGCGACCCCCTCTGCCCTGCCGGGCATCTCCCCCTCAAGGGGGGAGATTAGCAGCCTCACCCCCTCGACCGCAGCGCGTCGTTCAGGCCCCACATGTCCTTTTCCTCGGGCGCGGTCTCGAGGTTCAGCACCGGGACCTGCCTGCGCAGATGGTCGTGGTGGGTGCGCACGCCATATTCGAGGTCGGAGAGATAAAAGCCCTCGAAGGCCTCCGACAGCATGGATTCGTTCGACCATACCGAGAGCTGCACGTCCTCGTTCATCGTATCGCGGTCGATGCGATAGGCGAGGTAGCGCGCCGCCGCCTGTTTCCTGCTCTCGTCCTTGTAGCGGTAGACCGCGCCGCGCAGCAGCGTCTCTCCGGTCGACAGCGGGAACTCCTGATAGAACTGGACGGACTCCGGCATGATCGAAAGCGCGTTGTTGGGAAAGATGCCGTAATAGATCCAGGCCTTGCGCAGATGTTCCGGCAGATGCGTGGCTTCGGGCGCGAGCTTGATGTACTCGCGCACGCTCCAGCGCCGGCCGGCATGCGGATTGTAGGTGGCGAAGGAGCGCGATACGCCGTTGACGAAGGGCTCGTCGAAATAGGTCGCGCCATAGA